>NZ_JASCOO010000040.1:0-36097 GCF_029959485.1 Stenotrophomonas sp. PS02301 | reverse complement strand
CCGCTGGCCGGCTCCCCGTACTGCCTGCACCGTGCAGCGCCGGCCAGCGGCCGGCACTACCCGTGAATCGGCAACAGGATCAGCTGCCGGAGAGCATCCGGCGGATCTTGCGGCCCAGGCGCGTCAGGAACGAGGCGCCCGGATCGGCGGCAGGCGTGCCGCGCATCGGCTTGGCCGTCACCTGCACCGGGGTCACCGGGCCGGTCGCTGCGGCGCCCTCGGCACCTTCGACCGGACGGCCGTGGCGACGACGACGACGCTTGCGCGGCGCGCGCTCACCTTCCACCGCCGGGCTGCCATCGGCAGACGGCGCGGCGGTCGGGGCCAGCTGCGGCTTGACCTCGGCATCGACGGCGGCGACCGGCGGCTCGCCTTCCACGCGCGGCTTGCGCTCGCGACGCGGCTTGCCATCGGCACTGCGCTCGCCCGGTGCACGGCGTTCGCCACGGCCACCGGCCGGCTTGCCGCCACGGCTGCTGCCACCGCCACGACGCTGCTCTTCGGCGGCACGCGCTTCGCGTGCTTCGCGGAAGATCTGGCCGACGCTTTCGTTCTCGTCGCCCTCGGCATCACCCTCGCCTTCCGGCGACGGTGCACGCGGCGCGCGCGGGATCGGGGTCAGGATTTCGCTGGTGACCGGCTCGACCGGGATCTTCTGCTCGATGTAAGCCTCGATGTCCGGCAGACCCATCGCGTAGCGCTCGCACGCAAAGCTGATCGCATCGCCTTCTTCACCCAGGCGCGCGGTGCGGCCGATGCGGTGCACGTAGTCTTCCGCATCGAACGGCAGATCGTAGTTGTAGACGTACTTGATGCCGTCGATGTGCAGGCCGCGGGCGGCGACATCGGTGGCCACCAGGATTTCCAGCTGACCCTTCTGGAAGCGGTTGAGCAGGCTCTCACGCTTCTTCTGCGGCACATCGCCGGACAGCACGCCGACGCGGTAACCGGCCTTTTCAAGCGAACGCGCCACGCGCTCGACGAACACCTTGGTGTTGACGAACACCATGGTGCGGGCGCCTTCGCTGCGCGAGAGCAGGCCCAGCAGCAGCGGAATCTTCTCTTCGTCGGCCGGGAAATAGATGCGCTGGCGCACGCGGGCGGCGGTAATGGATTCGCTCTCCACCACCAGCTTCTGCGGCTCGTTCATGTGCTCGTAGGCCAGCTCCAGCACGCGATGGCTGAGCGTGGCGCTGAACAGCAGCGTCTGGCGCGTGCTGCGCTCGGGCATGCGGCGCAGCAGGAAGCGGATGTCCTTGATGAAGCCCAGGTCGAACATGCGGTCGGCTTCGTCGAGCACGCAGATTTCGCAGGCGTGCAGCGAGACCACCTTGTGCTGCTTGACGTAGTCGATCAGGCGGCCCGGGGTGGCGATGATCACGTCCACGCCCTGCTGCAGGATCTCGCGCTGTTTGTCGTAGTCCACACCACCGTAGACCAGCGCGAAGCGCAGGCCGAGGTCGGAGCCGAACTTCACGGCATCCTTGTGGATCTGGATGGCCAGCTCGCGGGTCGGGGCCAGGATCAGCGCGCGCGGGTCTTCCGGCTTGCGATCGGCCAGTGCCGGGCGGGTCAGCAGGCGGTTCACCACCGCGACCAGGAAGGCCAGCGTCTTGCCGGTGCCGGTCTGGGCCTGGCCGGCGACGTCGCCGCCGGGCAGCGCGACCGGCAGGGTCAGCGCCTGGATGGGCGTGCAACGGGTGAATCCGGCTCCTTCAAGGCCGGCCTGCAGGGCCGGATGCAGCTCGAAGGAGGAGAAGGTCAAATCGGTCAGCGGTTTGTCGCTCATGAGTCCGTCTTGGTAAGGCCAGCCGGCAGAGGTGCGGGTGGCTTGCATCATCTTGGGGGGCACCGTCGCAAACGGCCCCTGCGCCGGGATTGGCGGGGCCGGACTCGGGTCCAGGGCGCCGCGCAATGCCCCAGTTTAACGCAATGTCGGCGGCAAACCGGGATCACCCGTCTCTCGACCCCGTGAGAATGCCCGCCCGGCGCGCCATTACAGCGCGTTGGAGCGGCTGGCATGCGCTCTGCACCTCGTATTCACCCGCCCTGCCGCCGGTTGAACGGCGCGGCTGGCGGGGCTGGAACCGTCGTCCTGGCCCCCGCATATCAACCGGGATCGTCGCGATAACGCAGGTGGGCGATCACGGGACGCTTCTTTCCAACCAGCGTCTGTCCGGTCACGGCGATAGCGGTACACTGCGCCCCGTGAGCGTCCAGGCATCCGCCGAACGCACCGCTGGCCGCCCGCGGCCACGAGGCACCAGACGAGGGTGACGCCCGCTTGGCGTTGCCCAAATTCAACTTCCTCCGGCCCTGCCGGGTGCATTACCAGACGAGAAACCAAGATGAGCGACAAGGTTGTACATGTCGGCGACGCCGACTTTGATAGCGCAGTGCTGAATTCCAAGGAACCGGTGCTGGTCGATTTCTGGGCCGAATGGTGTGGTCCCTGCAAGATGATCGCCCCGGCGCTGGATGAACTGGCCGACGCCTACAACGGCCGCGCCAAGATCGCCAAGGTCAACGTGGATCAGAACCGCGCCCTGGCTGCCAAGTACCACGTGCGCTCGATCCCGATGCTGCTGGTGTTCAAGGACGGCGAAGTCCAGGCGCAGCAGATCGGTGCCGTCGGCAAGGCCCAGCTGGCCGGCATGCTCGACAAGGCCCTGGCCTGATCGCAGCAGGCAGCCGGCACCGTCCGGCTGCCACGCGGGCCCGTCGCCCGCATGAATGACCCTGCCCCACCCGGCTTGCGCGCCGCCGCGAGCCGGTGTTAGTGTCGGCATATCCGGCCGCATTCGCGCGCCGCATCTTCTGGACGCAGTTTCCTTCCAGATCCTTTCCCAACGTTCGCCGCCCTGCCGGGCGCTCGCACCTTCTAGCGAGGAATCCAGCACTTGTCCGATATCACTACTTCCGAACCCGGGAGCGCCGACGCGCCCGCCGAGAAGCGCGTGCGCAAGCCGCGCGTCGCCAAGGCCGCCGCCAACACCGCTGCCGAAGCCGGTTCCCCCCCTTCACAACCCGCTCTGCCTCTGGCTGCCGCGTCTGACGCGCCGGCGCCGGCTGCCGCTCCTTCGGCGGCCCCGCAGGCATCGGCGCCGGCAGCTTCTGCCGGTGGCGACGCATCGCCCTCGCAGGGCGGTGGTCAGCAGGACACCGGCGACGGTGGCCAGCGCAACCAGAATGGCCGCAACCAGAACCCGCAGGGCGGGCAGAACCCGTACCAGCAGGGTCAAGGTCAGAATCAAGGCCAAGGCCAAGGCCAGGGTCAGGGCCAAGGCAACCGCCGCGACCGTTTCCGCAATCGCCGCGACCGCAACCGCGGTGGCGATCGCTACAACGACGACGGCATGCCGCAGGACAACGGCGAACAGCAGCCGTTCGTGCGCAGCCAGCAGGCCAACGTGCCCGAAGGCTTCCCGGTCTATTCGCTGAGTGACCTCAAGCGCATGCCGGCACAGAAGCTGCTGGAAATCGCCGAGCAGCTGCAGATCTCCGAAGGCGTGGCCCGCGCCCGCAAGCAGGACGTGATCTTCGCCCTGCTCAAGGTGCTGACCCGTCATGGCGACGGCGTCGCCGCCGATGGCGTGCTGGAAATCCTGCCCGACGGCTTCGGCTTCCTGCGCGCAGCCGAAGCCAGCTACCTGGCCGGCCCGGACGATACCTACATTTCGCCCAGCCAGATCCGCCGCTTCAACCTGCGCACCGGCGATCACCTGTCCGGCCGCATCCGCTTCCCGAAGGACGGCGAGCGCTACTTCGCGCTGTCGATCGTGGACACCATCAACGGTGAGCCGCTGGAAGCGTCCAAGAACAAGGTGCTGTTCGAGAACCTGACCCCGCTGTTCCCGCGCAAGCGCTTCACCCTGGAACGCGGCAACGGTTCGTCCGAAGACATCACCGGCCGCATCCTCGATCTGATGGCACCGCAGGGCAAGGGTCAGCGTTCGCTGATCGTCTCCCAGCCCAAGGCCGGCAAGACGATGATGATGCAGCAGGTGGCCACGGCGATCACCACCAATCATCCGGACGTCCACCTGATCGTGCTGCTGATCGATGAGCGTCCGGAAGAAGTGACGGAAATGCAGCGCACCGTGCGCGGCGAAGTCATCAGCTCCACCTTCGACGAGCCGGCCGCCCGTCACGTGCAGGTCGCCGAAATGGTGATCGAGCGTGCCAAGCGCCTGGTCGAGCACAAGAAGGACGTGGTGATCCTGCTCGACTCGATCACCCGCCTGGCACGTGCGTACAACAACGTGGTGCCGAGCTCGGGCAAGGTGCTGACCGGTGGTGTGGATGCCAACGCCCTGCACCGCCCCAAGCGCTTCTTCGGCGCGGCGCGTAACGTGGAGGAAGGCGGCAGCCTGACCATCATCGCTACCGCGCTGGTCGATACCGGCAGCAAGATGGACGAGGTGATCTACGAAGAGTTCAAGGGCACCGGCAACAGCGAAGTGCACCTGAGCCGTCGTATCTCCGAAAAGCGCGTGTTCCCGGCGATCGACATCAACCGCTCGGGTACCCGCCGTGAAGATCTGCTGATCGAACCGGAACTGCTGCAGAAGATCTGGATCCTGCGCAAGCTGCTGCATCCGATGGATGAAATGGCTGCGATGGAATTCCTGCTCGACAAGATGAAGAACACCAAGTCCAACGACGAGTTCTTCGGTTCGATGAAGCGCTGATCGGCGCATCATCCGGACAGGAAAAGGCCCCGCATTGCGGGGCCTTTTTCATTACGGGACTCAGGGACAGGCCACGGCCCCCTCCACCCCGGCACTGTTGGTCGACACCCGCACCTGGGTGAACGCCGCCGCGAACGGCTTGTCCGCCGTCACCACGAACGGCGCTTCCACCGCCCCCAGATCCACCCCCTGCCTGGCAAAGCACGCCAGCGGTACGGTCACGGTCTGCTTCTGCCCCGGCGCCAGTCTGGCCAGCACCGGGGCGATATCCACGCCGCCCTCGCAGCCCGTGCCGCACTGCATGGTCACCTTCACCGGTGAAGCCGGCCGGTGCAGCAGCTGTACGTCGAACTGCAGCGCACCCTGGGTGCGGGCCAGCGCGCCCAGGTTGCGACGCGAGCTGCTGCGTGCCAGCAGTTGCGCCGGTGCCAGCCAGGTCACTTCCTTCGCGTCCTGCTGGGTGTTGATCTGCACGGTGCGCACCTGTACCACGGGCGCGGCGGTCGGCCAGCGCAGCGTGGCATTGAGATCGTTGCCCAGCGGCTGGGTCGCGCCGCCGGCCGCCACATGCAGCGCGAACGGCGGCGTGTCAGCCCGGTTGAAGATCGGCAGGGTGGTCACTTCGCCACAGTTGTCCGGGTTGGCTTCGGGCAGGCGGGCAACCTTGCCCGGCGTGCGATAGCTCAGGCCGTGGCCCAGCGCGAACAGGGGGGGCTGCTTCGGATCCGGGCGGTCGATCGGCGCCGGGCAGGGAACGCCCGGCCACGGGAAGCTCAGGCGCCCGCGGAAGTCATGCGCGGGCCTGCCGTCCTTGCCGGCCACCAGCACATCGGTGATGCCCTTGCCCTCGGTGCCCGGCAGCCACGCCGCCACGAAGGCCTGCGATTGGTTGAGCAGGTCGTTGGTGTACATCGGGCGCCCGGAGAAGTACACGGTCACCACCGGCTTGCCGCTGGCCTGGGCCGCGCGCAGCACCGCCAGATCCTGCGGATAGGTGCGGCTGTGGCTGACCGAATCAGAGGCCAGGATGTCGCCGTTGGTCTCGGCATACGGCGTCTCGCCGATCACCGCCACGACCACATCGAACCCGGTCGGATCGAGCGCCGTCGCATCGGCGCTGTAGGCAACCCGCTGTGTGCCCAGCTCGGCACGCAACGCACCGAGCACCGAATCGGCATGGGGGAAATCGGCATTGCGGTTCTCGGTGCCCTGCCAGGTCAGCGACCAGCCGCCGGACTGATCGGACAGGTTGTCGGCACTCTTGCCGACCACCATGACGCGTGCATCGCGGCGCAGCGGCAGCACCTTGGCATCGTTCTTGAGCAGCACCAGCGACTCGCGCACCGCCTGGCGCGCCAGCTCACGGTGCTGCACGGCAGCGACATCACCGGCGTAGCGGCTGTCCGACGGCTTGTGATCGAACAGGCCTGCACGCAGCTTCACGCGCAGGATCCGGGTGACCGCATCATCGATGCGCGCCATCGGGATCTCCCCGCTCTCCACCTGGGCCACCGTGTTGGCGATGAAGGCCTTCCAGTCGTCGGGCACCATCACCATGTCGATGCCGGCGTTGATCGCCTGCGCGCAGCTGTCGTTGCGGCACCCGGGTACCTGGGCAATGCCGTTCCAGTCCGAGACGACGAAACCGTCGAAGCCCATCTTCTCTTTCAGCGCACCGGTCAACAGGGCTTTGTTGCCGTGCATCTTGCCGTAGTCGACGCCGCCACTGCGGTCGTTCCAGCTGTTGAACGAGGCCATCACCGTCTGCACGCCTTCGCCGAGCGCGCCGTAGTAGCCCTGCCCGTGCACGTTGATCATCGTGGCCTTGTCGACCAGCGCCTCGCCCTGGTCGCGGCCGTTGTCGGTCGCGCCATCGCCGATGTAGTGCTTGGCAGTGGCGACTACGTTGCCGTCATCGCCGAAGCGTCCCTGGGCGCCCTTGACGTAAGCCTGGGCGAATTCGCGGATCACGTGCGGATCGGAGGAATAGCTTTCGTAGGTGCGGCCCCAGCGCGGATCATGCGCCACCGCCAGGGTCGGCGCGAACACCCAGTCGATGCCGGTCGCGCGCACCGCGTGTGCGGTGGCCTGGCCGATCCGCTCGATCAGGGCGGCATCCCCCGCCGCGCCCAGACCGATGTTGTGCGGGAACAGCGTGGCACCGTAGACGTTGTTGTGGCCGTGCACCGCATCGGTGCCCCAGATCACCGGGATCGGCGTGCGTGCATCGGTGGCCAGCGAGGCCGCGCGATACGCATCGGCCAGCTGCAGCCACTGTGCCACCGTGGCGTGCTTGTCCATGCCCGGCCAGGAGCCGCCACCATTGAGAACCGAGCCGATGTAGTACTGGCGGACCTCATCGGGCGTGATCATCTTGATCTCGGGCTGGGTCATCTGGCCCACCTTCTGCGCCAGCGTCATCTGCGCCACGATCTCCCGTACCCGCGCCTCAAGCGCGGCATCCGGACCGATCGCGCTGGTCACGTGGGGCCAGTCCTGCAGGCGTTCACCGGTGGCCGGTGCGGCACCGGCCGTCGAGACCAGCGCGGCCAACAGGCAGGTGGCGAGAATCGTCTTGTTGAAGCTGGTCACTGGACATCTTCCTCTGATGAAATACGCGCGAACGGGACGGGCGCGACCGCAGCCGGGCACCGCTCGCGCTGCGATGTCGATGGCCGGCAGGGTAGCGATGCTGCGTCGGTCAGCGCCCTTGTCTGACAGCGCTGTCATATAAGCCCATGGCAACGCTGTCAACCGCCTGCCGGCAGGGTTGCAGCCGAAGTCCCGCTGCAGCAGGGATCGCCGGCGTAGCGCGTGTCCGACCCTCCCGTGAACTGCTGCATCGCGGCATGGAAAAACACGAACCCGCCACGCACGCCGCCGGCATGGCAACATCCGCCTGCATCGGCAACATCGATGTGACACACGCGCACTACCATCGGCATCTGCCCGCCCGCCCCTCCAAGAGGAACCCCCGCACCATGCGTAGTCGTATCGAGGATGTCGCCGCCGTTGCGGGTGTATCGATCAAGACGGTGTCCCGCGTGCTCAACAACGAGCCCAACGTGCGCGCGGAAACCCGTGATCGCGTGCTGGCCGCGGTGGCCCGCCTCGGCTACAAGCCCAATCTCTCCGCGCGCAGCCTGGCCGGTCAGCGCTCCTATGCGCTGGCGCTGGTCTACAACAACCCCTCGCGCAATTACCTGATGGAAATCCAGAACGGGATGCTGGAGGCCTGCCACGCCAACCACTACAACCTGATCCTGGGCCCGGTCGGCACGGCGCGCCGTACCCTGCCCGATCTGGCCGCGCTGTTCGAGAATTCGCGCCCCGACGGGGTGGTGCTGATCCCGCCACTGACCGACGACGCCGTGGTGCTGGCCTATCTGGACGAGCACGAGATTCCGTATGCCTCCATTGCGCCGCGGCACCCCGAGGGCTGCATCGGCGTGCGCATGGACGAGACCACGGCGGTGATTGAACTGATCGGCCATCTGGTCGCGCAGGGCCATCGCCGCATCGGCCACATCAAGGGCCCGCGCGCGCACGGCGCCTGCCAGTGGCGCCACGCCGGCTATCGCCAGGCGTTGCGCCAGTATGCAATCGAGTACGATCCGGCGCTGGTCGTCAACGGCCAGTTCTCGTTCGAATCCGGCATCGATGCGGCCAACGCACTGTTGGATCTGCCAGAGCCGCCCACGGCGATCTTCGCCGCCAACGACGACATGGCCGCCGCCGTGTTCCGCGTCGCCGGCCAACGCGGCCTGCGCATCCCCCGGGACCTGTCGGTCTGCGGTTTCGATGACACCCCGATTGCCGGCCACATCTACCCGGCACTGACCACGGTGCGGCAGCCGACCGCCGCCATGGGGCGGCTGGCCACCGAGCAGTTGATCGATCGCATCCGCTCGCCGGAGGCCGGCACCATGGTCACCGTCGATCACGCGGTGCTGGTGCGCGAATCCACGCACCCACCGCGTCGCGGCTGACCGCCTGCCTCAGCCGCTGTGGCGTGAGCCGCGCCACGCGTAGAACGCAATGAACAGGTAGCACAGCATCGGCAGCAGGAAAGACACCTGCAGCCCATGATGGTCGGCCAGCCAGCCCATCGCCAGCGGGATCACCGCCCCACCGACGATCGCCATCACCAACAGGCTCGATGCCTGGCCGGTCAGCGTACCGAGGCGGGCAATCGCCAGCGCGAAGATGGTCGGGAACATGATCGAGTTGAACAGGCCGATGCTGACCACGCTCCACTTGGCCAGGTTGCCGGTGCCCAGCATCGTCACCGCCAGCAGGGCCATCACGATCAGCGCGAAGACCCCCAACATGCGGCGCGGATCCAGACGGGTCAGCAATGCCGCACCGAGCAGACGCCCGACCAGCGCACCGCCCCAGTACAACGATACGTAACGGGTGGCCTCCTGCTCGGTCAGCCCCTCACCGATACCCGGCATCGAGAGGAAGTTGACCAGCACGCTGCCGATCGACACTTCCGCACCCACATAGAAGAAGATCGCCAGCACGCCATAGCGCAGGTGGCGGTGGCGCAGCGCATCGCGCAGGCGGCCCCTGCCGGTGGCAGCCTCGCCTTCCACGCCGGGAATGGTCGGCAGGCGGAACATCCAGATCGCCACTGCCAGCACGAACAGCGCCACTGCCAGGCCGAAGTACGGCACCTGCACCGATTGCGCTTCAGCAGCGCGATACGCGAGCGCTTCAGCGTGCGGCAGCAGCGCCAGTTCATCAGCCGTACGCGGCGCGGCCGAGAGGATCAGCAGGCCACCGAACAGCGGCGCGATGGTGGTGCCCAGCGCATTCATCGATTGCGCCAATGTCAGCCGGCTGGAACTGGTCTGTTCCGGCCCGAGCAGCGCAACGTAGGGATTGGCGGCGACCTGCAGCACGGTGATGCCGGTGGCCAGCACGAACAGCGCCCCCAGGAACAGACCGTATACGTGCGCCTGCGCGGCCGGCCAGAACAGCAGCGCACCGACACCGGCAATGGCCAGCCCGGCCACGATGCCGCGCTTGTAGCCCACCGCCGCGACCAGGCGCCCCGCCGGCAGTGACATCAGGAAGTACGCACCGAAGAAGGTGAACTGGACCAGCATCGCCTGCACCCAGGTCAGCGCGAATGCCGCCTTGAGGTGCGGGATCAGGATGTCGTTGAGGCAGGTGAGGAAGCCCCACATGAAAAAGATGGCGGTGACCACGGCCAGTGCAACGCCATTGCTTTGCACATGTTGTCCGCGGACGGCAGCAGGAGTGTCCATTGCATGTCCTTCCAGATTGGGAGTGCCGGCCAGTCGGCGGCCAGACATGGAACCTGCTTGGACCGCGATTGTCCAGCGCTGTCAGCAATCGGATCGGGCGGTCGGCCCATGCAGCGGCGCACGCACCCGAATGCCTTCGCGCAGTTTCGTTCTGCACTGCACAACGGATCAGCATCGCCAATCCGGCTGCGCATGTCCCGGCAGAATCGGGCCACAACACCGGCGTTGCAGTGTTTCCGCCTCACGCGCGGCCGTCCCGACTGCAACGCACGACACCCGTCGCTGCCGGTCGCAAGCGCATCGCCACGTGCGTTTGTTGACAACGCTGTCAACCATGGCTCCAATCCGGGCCGTGCGCACTGGACCCCGCGCCGACACAACGCAGAACCGCCACGATCGAATTCCCTGGGGAGGGATCATCATGAAGACGTACAAGGCCGTACCCCGCAAGGCGATGCTCACCTCCGCACTTCTCGCTGTCCTGGCCGGCCCGGCCTGGGCGCAGGATCCCGCGGCCCGAGAGAACACCACGACGGCCCCCGATGGCGTCGATCCCACCACGCTCGATACGGTGCAGGTCACCGGTATCCGTGGCAGCCTCACCTCGTCGATGAACCTCAAGCGCGACAGCCAGGGTGTGGTCGACGGCATCGTTGCCGAGGACATCGGCAAGTTCCCGGATACCAACCTGGCCGAATCGCTGCAGCGCATCAGCGGCGTCTCGATCGACCGCACCGCCAGTGGCGAAGGCTCCAAAGTCACCGTGCGCGGCATCGGCCCGGACTACAACCTGGTGCTGCTCAACGGGCGGCAGATGCCGGCCTCCAATCTCGGCGCCGGCGGCGCCGGCCTGAACAGCTCGCGTTCGTTCGATTTCGCCAACCTGGCCGCCGAGTCGGTGTCGGCGGTGGAGGTCTACAAGACCGGCCGTGCCGACAATCCAGCCGGTGGCATCGGTGCGACGATCAACATCAAGACGATGCGCCCGTTGGAATCCGAGCCGGTGATCAGCCTCGGGCTGAAGGCGGTCAACGACTCCTCCAACGACAACCTGCCGCGCACGCTGCAGGGCTCGAAAGTGACCGGCGAACTGTCGGGCATCTTCAGCCAGACCTACGCCGATGGCCGCTTCGGCGTGGCGCTGAGCGCCAGCCACCAGGAACGCGACTCGGGCTTCAACCAAGCCACCGTGGCCGAGGGCTGGGCGACCTTCCGCGGTAATGAAGCCAGCGACTGGCGTGCCTTGCCGCTGCCGGGCCAGGGCTATTCGGACCGCATCACCAACCGTCCGGATCCCGACGACATCTACGGCCGCCCGCAGAACACCGCGTACAACGTCAATGGCGTACAGCGCCAGCGCACCAACGGCCAGGCCACGTTCCAGTGGAAGCCGGCCGACAACATCACCACCACGCTGGACTACACCTTCGTCGAGAACAAGGTGCAGCAGCAGCGCAGCGAGCTGTCGGTATGGTTCAACTACGGTCCGGGCGACAGCACCTGGACCAATGGCCCGATCGCAGCACCGATCATCTACAGCGAAGACATGACCGGCTCGGACGTCTCGATGGGCGGCATGAAGCTGGCCACCAAGAACTCGATGGACTCGCTCGGCTTCAACGTCGATTGGGAAGTCAACGACGCACTGGAGCTGTCCTTCGACGTCCACAACTCGACCGCCGAATCGCAGCCGGACGGCCCCTACGGCTCGGCCGGCGTGCTCGGCGTGGCCGCCTTCGTGCGCGGCACCACCACCGTGGACTACAGCGGCGACCTGCCGATCATCCACATGGACCTGCCGCCGGGCGGCGTGCAGGCCTCCGATGCGCTGGTCACCGGCTCGGTCTTCCAGAACAGCTACAACAAGTCCAAGGTCGAGCAGTACCAGGGCCGCGGTACGTTCAAGTTCGCCGATTACTCGGCCTTGGATTTCGGCGTCGGCTACACCCAGGTGGAGAACCGCTCGGCCTCGGCGATCATGCAGCGCAACAGCTGGGGTGGCCTGGGCAATCCGTCGGACTACGATGACAACATCTGGTACGCCGACGACATGAGCCGCTACTTCAAGGCGTTCTCCGGCCACAACGATCCGCGCATGACCGGCCGCTTCCTGGTCTTCGATTTCGACCGCCTGCGTGCGCAGGCTGCCGGGGTCGCCACCGATGCCGAACCGGCCTGCCCGACCTGCTATGTCGCCCCGACCGAGTACTCCGAGGACATCCGCACCACGGAGAAATCCAAGAGCGCCTACGCGCAGTACCGTACGACGTTCGAGTGGTCGATGCCGCTGCACGTGGCCGCCGGTGTGCGTTACGAGCAGACCGAAGTGGAATCGCAGGCGCTGGTCCGCCTCCCGACCGGGATCAGCTGGGGCTCGGCCAACGAGTTCAACGTCACCTACGACGCCAACGGTACGTTCGTCGGCGGTACCGGCAAGTACAACTACGTGCTGCCCAACCTCGATCTGAAGCTGGACATCAACGATGCGCTGGCGCTGCGTGGCAGCTACAGCCGCAGCATCGGCCGCCCAGGCTGGACGCAGATCCAGAGCGGCTCCCGGGTGGACGACATCGTGCGCACCCAGGGCGGTACCGGCTCGCGCGGCAACCCGGGGCTGGAACCGCTGGTCTCGGACAACTTCGACCTGTCGCTGGAGTGGTACTACGGTGAATCCAGCTACGCCTCGGTCGGCTTCTTCCGCAAGAACATCAAGAACTTCATCAGCAACACCATCGTGCGCGAGAACACCGGCACCCTGCACACACCGGTGGGCGGCGCGTACTGGAACGAGGCGCTGGGGTCGGGCTGCGGCGCCACCGACATGCCCTGCATCCGCGATTACATCTTCACCAACCATGCCGGCGACCCGGGCGTGACCTACACCGGCCGCAATTCGGCCGGGCAGATGACCGGCACCATCGTCGGCCAGCCGGGCGACCCGGTGGCCGGGTTCGACACCACCGTGCCGGCCAACCAGCACTCCGATCACCTGGATGGCTGGGAACTGGCCGTGCAGCACCTGTTCGGCCAGTCAGGCTTCGGCCTGGCGGCCAACTACACCAAGGTGAAGTCCGGCCTGACCTTCGATAACTACAGCCTGGGCGACCAGTACCCGATGATCGGCTTGAGCGACTCGGCGAACCTCGTGGCGTTCTACGAAAAGAATGCCTGGCAGGTACGTGCGGCCTACAACTGGCGCGACAAGTTCCTCAACGGCATCGGCGGCCAGGGCCCCAATCCGAACTACACCGAAGCCTACGGCCAGCTCGATCTCAACATCAGCTATGCGGTCAGCGACCAGCTGACGCTGAGTCTGGAGGCGATCAACCTGACCGACGAGACCATGCGCACCTACGCACGCCATTCCAACATGCTGCGCTACGCCACCCAGACCGGGCCGCGTTACATGTTCGGCGTGCGCTACAAGTTCTGACTCGGTTGTTCCGACCTGCAGCACCGAAAGGCCGCGCTCACCCCGCGGCCTTTCGCTTCCCGCACCTCCACGCTACCGTGGGTACCACCCGCCCCTGCTGACAGGATGCCGATGTCCGCCATGCCCGGCCCGATCGAAGAACTGCATGATCTGGATCCGGCGCAGCTGCACACGCAGTTGCCCGGCTGGACGACACCGAAAGTGATCCGCGGGCTGGTGGCGCAGTGGCCGCTGGTCAGCGCGGCGACGCAGTCCGCACAGGCGGCGGTCGCCCATCTCAAACAGTTCGACCACGGCACGATGCCGGTCACCGCTACCACGGCGCCGCCGGAGGCCAAGGGGCGTGTGTTCTACAACGCAGACATGAGCGGCTTCAATTTCCGCCGCGAGCAGATTCCGTTGAAGGTCGTGCTCGACACCCTGCTCAAGTACGCCACCGCGCCGACGCCGCCATCGATCTACGTCGCCTCGACCACGCTGGACAGTTTCCTGCCCGGCTTCCGCCAGGCCAATACGCTGGCGCTCGGCGTGGACGATCCGCTGGCCAGTATCTGGGTCGGCAACCGCTCGCGTATCGCCGCGCACCAGGACGTGCCGGACAACCTGGCCTGCGTGGCTGCCGGCGGCCGCCGGGTCACCCTGTTTCCGCCGGCGCAGGTGGGCAATCTGTATATCGGGCCACTGGACTTCACGCCGGCCGGGCAGGCCGTCAGCCTGGTCGACTTCGCCGCACCGGACCTGGAACGCTTCCCGCGCTTCAGCCAGGCGCTGGCCCACGCGCAGGTGGCCGACCTCGGCCCCGGCGATGCGGTGTTCATTCCCTCGTTGTGGTGGCACCACATGGAGGGGCTGGAGGCGTTCAATGTACTGGTCAATTACTGGTGGCGGCCGGTGCCGGCGTGGCGGGATGCGCCGATGAACGCACTGATGCTCTCGTTGCTGGCCATCCGCGATCTACCACCGGCGCAGCGTGCGCATTGGCAGGCGATGTTCCAGCACTACGTCTTCGAGGCCGATGACCACACCGCCGCGCATATTCCCGAAACGGTGCGCGGCGTGCTCGGGCCGCTCGACCCGGCCGGCGCCGATCATCTGCGCGGCGTGCTGCGCAAGCGCCTGGAGCGCTGAACGGGCCACCACGGCGGCGCCGACTTCACCCACGTGGGGGTGTAATCCGCAATAATCGCCGCCCAACGAGTTGTTGACCGCCCGGGGGCGGGGTCGTGCGCTCCTGACTGTTTCGCTGCTGCCGTTCCATCCGCATGTTCGGGTTGGTGCTGCACCCTGCTGCCCGTGAACCGCATGCGTCCGTTGTCCACCCGCCTGAACCTGGGCAAATTGATCCTCGCCCTGGCCCTGCTCAGCGCGCTCATCGCGCTGGCCAATACCCTGCATGCCAGCTACCGCGTGCAGCGCGAGCAGCTGATCGGCAATACGCTGGAAGCCAACCGTGTGTATGCCAGCAAGCTGGCCGAGTCGACCCAGAACTTCGTTCTGTCAGCGCAGCAGCAGGTGGCCTACAGCGCCACCCTGCTCGGCCAGCGTGTGCACGATCGCAGCGAACTGGAAGCAGAAGCTGCACGTCTGCAACTGCAGACCAACAGCTTCAACTCGGTGCTGATCGTGGATGCCGGCGGTACCGTGCTGGCGACCTCCCCGCAGAGCCTGGCCCTGCAGGGCGTGCTGCTCAAGAGCGCCGGCAACCGCGATGCCCTGGAGCGCCGCGTGCCCTTCATCAGCGACCCCTACCAGGCCGCGACCGGGCGCCTGGTGGTAGCGATTTCGCATCCGATCTTCTCCGCGCAGGGAAGGTACCAGGGCTATGTCAGCGGCACGATCTACCTGCGCCAGCGCAGCATCCTGCAATCGCTGCTGGGCAAGCACTATTACCGCGATGGGTCGTACCTGTACGTCGTCGACCGCAACGGCCGCATCCTGTACCACATCGAACAGGACCGGGTCGGCCAGTTCGCGCTGGAGAACCCGGCCGTGCAGGCGGTCACCCGGGGCCACTCCGGCGCGCAGCAGGTACGCAACAGCCACGGCGTGCAGATGCTGGCCGGGTACGCGCCGGTGCCGAGCGTCGGCTGGGGCGTGGTAGCGCAGCGGCCGACCGCGGCCACGCTGGCATCGCTGTCCAAGCTGATGTCGGCGGTGATCTGGAATGCGATTCCGCTGGGCATCCTGTCGCTGCTGATCACCTGGTGGTTCGCGCGGCGCATCTCGCTGCCGCTATGGCAGCTGGCGCGCAACGTGCAGAACCGCGACACCGGCATCGCGATCCGCCACGTCACCGGTATCCGCGCCTGGTACTACGAAGTCGCCCAGCTCAAAACAGCCCTGCTGTACAGCTTCAACCTGCTGCAGGACCGCATCGGCAAGCTCAACCGCGCCAGCATGACCGATCCCCTCACCGGCCTGCAGAACCGGCGCGGCCTGCAGCAGGGGCTGGAAGACTGGCAGGCACGCGGCCAGCCGTTCGGGATCATCGCGCTGGACATCGACCGCTTCAAGAGCATCAACGACCGCTTCGGTCATGCGGTCGGCGATGCGGTGATTCTGCGCATCGCGCAATTGATGCGCGATGGCTCACGCGACACCGATCTGCTCTGCCGCAACGGCGGTGAGGAGTTCCTGATCCTGCTGCCGGGCATCGCTGTCCTCGATGCCGCACAGGTGGCCGAGCGCCTGCGCATCCAGGTGGCCGCCGAGGTAGTCGAGCAGGTCGGCACGGTCACCGTGTCGCTGGGCGTGGCCCACTACCCGACCTATCACGATGATCCTCAGCAGGCGCTGCGGTTGGCCGACAAGGCCCTGTACATGGCCAAGGAACAGGGCCGCAACCGCACCGTGGTGTACCCGCAGCCCGACGGCCCGGCTACCGGTTGAGGCAAGGGTCAGCTGCCCAGCGGGGTACGCAGGCGCGGCGCGTTGGGGTCGCCGGCCAGCGTAGCCGAACCGTCGGTCAGCAGATCCGGCGAGAAGCCGGCGCTCTCCGGGCGCGTGGACCACGGGATGGCGTTGCGCGGCCCTGGAATGTAAGCGCGCCACTGCGCCAGGTCGTCAGGCATGGCGGTGTCGATCGCGAAACTGACCGGCACGCGGTAGGTGCGGAACGGCGCCTCCAGGCTGGCGTCCTCTGCGCTCAGCGGAAAACGCCACTTGCGCGCGGCATCCAGCGATGCCTTGCCCAGGCGCCTGCGGGTGAGATCCATCTGGGCCGCCGTCCCCGTGCTTCTCAGATTCACCTGTTCGGCGAACTGGTCGACCACACGCCCTTCGCGGTCAACCTTCAGTGCGAGGTACACGGTGCCCTGCCCCCCCACGCGGAAGACTTCGGCGGGGTAGCGCGGGGGCGGCGTATGGGCCTGGGATTTGATCTCACGTCCCGAGGCATCCTTCGGGGCGCCATCGAAATGTGCACTGATCAGTCGCACGTTGAACGTATCGTTCGCACCCGGTTGCGCGACGACACGCACGGTCATCCGCGCGTCCATCGGTACCGGGGCGCCGTCACGCACGTTCGGCTCGAATTCCCAGTTCTTCACGGTGTCGCGCACCAGCGTGGCCACTGCCTCCGGAAGCATGTCCTGCTTGTCGATCTCCAGCGCAGTGATGCGGCCGTCGTCGCCAATGGCGAGGGTGCCCTCGACACGCATGCCCATTTCCACCGGCACATCGGCCGACGGCTTGGCCGCGTGCGCTGGCGCTGCTGCCAACACCAGTGCCACGGCGATTCCCTTGATGATGTCCATCCTGCTGTTGCTCCTTATACGATCCATCGTGTTCGATATCGTCAGCATAACGACTGCTGATCCCGTGTCCAATCGCATCGCTGGATCAGCACCAGCGCCCATGCCGCTGTCCGGGCGCGCAGTGGCGATCCTGCAGACAATCAGGCCAGCCGAAGCGCCCCGGCATACGGCGGCGTGTCCGGAAAATCACCGCTGGCAAAACCTGCCTGCAGCTGTTGCCACCACACGGGATCAAACAGATGGCCGAAATGCTCGCGCACGGCCGCCAGCTCGGGCGCCGGCAACCCCATGAACATCCAGAACCGCTCCGCAAACACGTCACGCGGGCCGATCTCGAACCACGGTTCATCAGCCAGCGCTTCCTCCTCATTGCGCGGCGCCGGCCACGCACGGAAGTTGCACTCGGTGACCAGGCACAGCTCGTCGTAGTCGTAGAAGACCGCGCGCCCGTGGCGTGACACACCAAAGTTCTTCGGCAACATATCGCCAGGAAAGATGTTGTTGCGCGCCATGTCGGTGATCGCCTGCGCGTAATCGAGCGCGGCGACACGGCGTGCCTCGGCGGTCTGCTCGCGCAGGTACAGATTGAGCGGACGGAAACGCCGCTGCACGTAGCACAGCGCGATCACCAGTTCGTCGCCGTCCTCGCGCACACTGCTGGCACACTGGGTCAGCAGCTCCTCGCGCAGCGCCGCGGAGAATCGCGCCCGCGGAAAGCGCAGGTGCCGATACGGCTGCGCATCAAGCAACCGGCCGACGCGGTCCAGAGTGAACACCAGGGCGTACTTTTCTTCGACCTGGTGCCGGGTCATGGTTTTCGGCCACGCGAAACGGTCCCGGATCAGCTTGAACACCAGCGGATAGCTGGGCAGGGTGAACACCGCCATGACCATGCCGGGCGTGCCGTCGGCATGCACCAGCTGCTCACCGGGCTGTTCGTGGAAGTGACGGAAGAACGTGCGATAGCGCTCGGTCTTGCCCTGCTTGGCACGCCCGAGCACGGTGTAGATCTCATCGACCGGCTTGCCCGGCAGCAGGCTGCGCAGGAACACCACCGCATCGCCCACCGTGGCCAGATCGGCCTGGAAATAGCTGCGCGAGACGCCGAACAGATGCGCGACGTCACGGCGCCGGCTCAACACCGCATCCACGCGCAGGCCGCGCTCGTCATGGACCAGCGCGATCACGCAGGGCGAGAAGCGATGCTCACCGAATACGCGCCCCACCAGATAGGCGCGACGCTCGCGATAGAACACGGTGTCGAGCAGTTCAATGCTGCGCACCGGGTAGTCGCCCCAGTGCGCCAGATCGTCCTGCAGGCGCACTGCGATCGCGGCGGCACAGCGCAGCTGGTGCGCGTACGGCACGTCGAAGCGATAGTCCCCCAGTACGCGCATGAAGGCATCGGCCGGGCGCGTGGGGGACAAGGTATAGCTGTGCCGCGCGACGGGATGGGTAATGGCGTCGGAAGGTTCGACATCCATCGCCATGAACTCGATCGCCCCGTCCACGCCGCGGGTGGCGAACAGCCGGCGTGCCAGCGTGTTGTAGAACGTCTTGTACAGTTCGGCGTCGATCAATCCGGCCAGCAGCGCGGCATACGCCGCGCGAACCTCCAGCCACAGCGCGCGCTCGCCCACATGCTCACCGACTGCGCGGCGCAGGGTATCGACGGTCTCGGCGATGCACTGGTCATACAGCGCGATGCGCTCCACGGCGTCCTGCCGTGCACCGGCCCAGTCGCGCTGTTCGAAGCGCTGCCGCGCACGCCGCGAGATCGCCGCGAAGCGCGCGTGGTAATCCTCGAACCCATCGCGGATCAACCGCGCGAGTCCGTCCGGCGTTGCGCTCATGCGGCGGCCCCGGCGGGGCATGGAGAGCTCTGGCGGGAACAGCGACCGTGCATACATCCACTTCCACAGGACCTGCTGCCACCATACGGCAGCGACCGGGCGCTTGCCCAGCGGGCGCCCACAAAAAAACCCGCGCCGAAGCGCGGGTTCTTCATCGATCACCGCAGCCGCGGGACCGCTTCGTTACAGCGCAGACAGCGCGCTGTTGAAGGTGGTGCTCGGACGCATCGCGGCGCTGGCCTTGGCCACGTCCGGACGGTAGTAGCCGCCGATGTCGACCGGCTTGCCCTGCACCGCCGCCAGTTCACCCACGATGGCCTGCTCGTTGTCGGCCAGTGCCTTGGCCAGTGGAGCGAAGCGGGCCTTCAGCGCAGCATCGTCGTCCTGCGCGGCCAGGGCCTGGGCCCAGTACAGCGCGATGTAGAAGTGGCTGCCGCGGTTGTCGATGCCACCGAGCTTGCGCGACGGCGACTTGTCGTTGTCCAGGAACTGGCCGTTGGCCTGGTCCAGGGTCTTGGCCAGCACGGTCGCGCCGGCGTTGTCGTAGCGGTTGCCCAGGTGCTCCAGCGAGGCCGCCAGCGCGAGGAACTCGCCCAGCGAATCCCAGCGCAGGTAATCCTCTTCCACGAACTGCTGCACGTGCTTGGGCGCCGAACCACCGGCACCGGTCTCGAACAGGCCACCACCGGCCATCAGCGGCACGATGGAGAGCATCTTGGCGCTGGTGCCCAGCTCCATGATCGGGAACAGATCGGTCAGGTAATCGCGCAGGACGTTGCCGGTCACCGAGATGGTGTCCTCACCCTTGCGGATGCGGTCCAGCGAGAAGGCGGTCGCGTCCACAGGCGCCAGGATGCGGATGTCCAGGCCGTTGGTGTCGTGGTCCTTCAGGTAGGTCTCGACCTTGGCGATCACCTGCGCATCGTGCGCGCGGGCGGCATCCAGCCAGAACACCGCCGGGGTGCCGCTCAGGCGGGCGCGGTTGACGGCCAGCTTCACCCAATCCTGGATCGGGGCGTCCTTGGTCTGGCACATGCGCCAGATGTCGCCGGTCTGCACGGCGTGCTCGAACACCACGGTGCCCGCCTCATCGGTGACGCGCACGGTGCCGTCGGCCGGGATCTGGAAGGTCTTGTCGTGCGAGCCGTATTCCTCGGCCTTCTGTGCCATCAGGCCGACGTTGGGCACCGAGCCCATGGTGGCCGGGTCGAAGGCGCCGTGGGTGCGGCAGTCATCGATCACGGCCTGGTACACACCCGCATAGCAACGGTCGGGGATGACGGCCTTGGTGTCCTGCAGTTTGCCGTCGGCATTCCACATGCCACCGGAGTCGCGGATCATCGCCGGCATCGAGGCGTCGACGATCACATCGCTGGGCACGTGCAGGTTGGTGATGCCCTTGTCCGAATTGACCATGGCCAGGCCCGGGCGCTTGCCGTACTCGGCGGCCAGGTCGGCCTTGATCGCTTCCTGGGTCGCTTCGGGCAGCTGCGGCAGGCGCGCGAACAGATCGCCGATGCCGTTGTTCGGATCGAAACCGGCCTGCTTGAGCACGTCGGCGTGCTTGGCCAGCACGTCCTTGTAGAACTCTTCGACGACCACGCCGAACATGATCGGGTCGGACACCTTCATCATGGTGGCCTTGAGGTGCAGCGAGAACAGCACGCCCTTGGCCTTGGCATCGGCGATCTGCGCCTGCACGAACGAGGCCAGCGCATTGCGGCTCATCACCGCGGCGTCGACGATCTCACCGGCCTTGACCGCAGTCTTTTCCTTGAGCACGACGCTGCTGCCGTCGGCCTTGAACAGTTCGATCTTCAGGCTGCCGGCAGTGGCCAGCGTGGCCGACTTCTCGCTGCCGTAGAAGTCACCGCCGTCCATGTGCGCGACATGCGACTTGCAGTCCTTGGACCACTTGCCCATGCGATGCGGGTGCTTGCGGGCGTAGTTCTTCACCGACAGCGGCGCGCGGCGATCGGAGTTGCCTTCGCGCAGCACCGGGTTCACCGCGCTGCCCTTGACCTTGTCGTAGCGCGCCTTGATGTCGCGCGAGACGTCGTCGGTCGGCACGTCCGGGTAGTTCGGCAGTGCGAAGCCCTGGTCCTGCAGTTCCTTGATCGCGGCCTTCAGCTGCGGCACCGAGGCGCTGATGTTGGGCAGCTTGATGATGTTCGCGTCCGGGGTGGTTGCCAGCTGGCCCAGTTCGGCCAGGTGATCGGCCTCTTTCTGGTCGTCTTTCAGGTAATCCGGGAACAGGGCGAGGATGCGGCCGGACAGCGAAATATCACGGGTTTCCACGGCGATGCCGGCGGTGGCGGTGTAGGCCTCGACGATCGGCAGCAGCGACTGCGTGGCCAGGAACGGGGCTTCATCGGTGAGCGTGTAGAGAATCTTGGGCGTGTTCGACATGGGGGATCAGGGCTCTCTTGCAGATCTCGTGAATGATGGCCGACGGCAATGCCGGGCCGCGTGCAACCGTGTCGCGTGCAGGGCCTCGCACAGCCTGGCCCGCACTTTCCCCGGGGACCGCGCCAACCAACGGCGCGCACGGCGGGAAACCCCAGCATTGTCGCGTTTTCAGTCCCCCGGAGCAAAGCCATCCCATACGCAAACGTACTGGAACGGTGTGATGCATCAGCGCCAGGCGGCAGCTCAGGGGCCTTCCGGGTGCAGAACCGCTCATTCGGAAACTGCGGCGGCCTCCGGGAGACCGTCCACCCATTCCGCAAGGGGCTTTCCCCACACGCTTTGGCGAGGACACGTGAGTGTCTGGCTGCTGTGGTTGCGCTTGAAACTACATACCCGGAAGCTGCCAACTGCCGCTGCCAGATCCTTTCGCTGTGAGGCGCCGGTCGCCGTGCCGATCAGATGCAGCGGCATGACACCCGATCGGTCAGGCTTGACGAAGATGTCGTATCGGGTCGAATCGCCCTCGGCTGTTCTGTAGCCTGAAAGCTGATAGCCAGGAAGGGTTAGTTTCAGATCGATGGAGGATCCCGGACTGGGCGGTTGCGGTGCGTCGCCTTCATAGACCAACAGCACGCTCCGTTGGTCTTTCAGAACGTCATGAATCCCGAAATCCGCAGGTGATGCGTAGCTGATCGACATCCCGGTGGGGACACGAAGGCACGCGCCATGGAGGAAGTGATCGCAACTATAGCTCCACAGCGTTGCTTCCTGCCCATATGCGTATCCGGGTACAAGCGCAACAACAGGCGCAAGGAATCGCCAAACCCCCTTCTTGTTCATTGCCTCTCCCTTGAAATTCCGGCGCCGAGCGATACCCCCATTCTGCGACGATACGACTGCTGCAATCCACGCTCAGTGTGAATCCGCTGATACCCCCGCTGAAGCCTGCTGCGAGCGTGAAACCGGGCCCTTCCGTGAGGCGGCAATCATCTGGCTACGCGGACCGTGCTGCGCTCGACCCACACCGGCTGCTGTGCGCGCAATAGCATGAAGCGCACTTCTGCTTGCCACGCCGATGGAAAAAGAACCATAAAAAAGACGCAGCCTCGCGGCTGCGTCCATCGTGAGCCTGTTGCCGGGAGAGAGTCGGCGTCTAGGCTTACTTGACCTCAAACTCCTGCGGCGATCCGGCCGCCTTACCATCTACCATGACTTCCGCGCGGTACTTGCCCGCCGGCCAGCCATTGGCATTCTTGAAGGAAATATTGGTGGTCTCAGCACCGGTGGTATTCACCACCTGGTTCTGCTCACCGGCCACCTGGCCGTTCTGGAAGGTCAGCTTGGCCGCCACATTGGCGTTGTTGGCGCTGCCATCGGTGCGGATCGAGACGATGATGTCGTCTTTCGGCGCGAACAGCGCGACCGAGGTGACGGTCTTGTCGGCTGCGGCGGTCTTGCCAACGGTAACGGCCGAAACGTTCACGCCTGCTGCAGCGGTCATCGGCTGCGGCGCGGCTTCCGTCATCGGCGCCGGCGCGGCCGGCGTCATCGCGGCGGGCTGCGCGTTGTTGTCAGCGGTGTCTTCTTTCTTCTTGCAGCCGGCCAGGGCCACGGTGGCCAGAAGCGCGGCGAGGACGGCAGTACTGATGGACGACTTCTTCATGTGAGGTTGCTCCCTTGTAGGTGATGGGCAGTACAGCGGATCAGGCTTTGGGCGGCAATTTCAGGGTCTGGCCCGGTTGGATCTTGTCCGGGTCGTCCAGTACATCGCGGTTGGCCTCGAAGATGCGCTTCCACGCATTGGCATCGCCCAGTTCCTGCTTGGCGATCTTGGAGAGCGAATCGCCCTTCTGCACCGTGTAGGTGCCCCCGACCTTTTCCGCAGTGGTATCCACCGAGGAGGTCACGCCCGAGAAATCGACCTGATCGACCTTCTGCGCGGTGGTATCAACGCTGGCGCTGACACCGGAAAAGTCGACTTTCTTATCGGTACTCATCCATACACTCCCGTCTTGATTGACGACATGGGAGGCACGGTGTCACAGCCCTTGTTAATGGGGCATGGCGTGGATGTGAAGACGTGCGGAACGCCTACTGGCGCAGGTCGCGGACGGTGCGCGCCGGGGCGGCGATGCCCGGGCTGGCCCGCCACGGGTTGATGTCCAGCCCGCCGCGGCGGGTGTAGCGCGCTTCCACTTCCAGCCACTGCGGCTGGCAGCGCTGGGTGATCTCGCTGAAGATCCGCTCCACGCACTGCTCGTGGAACTCGGCGTGTTCGCGGTAGCTGATCAGGTATTTCAGCAGGCCGTCGCGGTCGATCTTCGGGCCGCGGTAGCGCACGCTGACACTGGCCCAGTCCGGCTGGCCGGTGACCGGGCAGTTGGACTTGAGCAGGGCCGAACTCAATGTTTCGGTGACCACCTCATCGGCATCGGCGAACAGGAACTCCGGGGCCGGCGGGCCGTAGCACTCAATGGTCACCTCGCGCTCGTCCAGCGACTCGCCCTCGGGCTCTTCCACCAGCGGCGGCACCCCGAGCACCACCGTCACCACCGCCCCGGCACACGCCGACAGATCGCGGGTGATACACAGGCGCGCGGCCGCGTCATCCTCGAAACGCGTGCTGTTGAGCGAGTTGAGATACAGCTTGAACGACTTGGATTCGATCAGGTTCGGCGAGGTGCACGGCACGCTGACCGTGGCCACGGCCACACGCGGCTTGCCGCGCCCGTCCAGCCAGCTCAGCTCATAGGCCTGCCAGCGGTCATGGCCGACGAACGGCAGCGCCGCTTCGTCCAGGCCGATCTCCTCGCGGGCGCCGCGGCGCGGGATGGGGAAGAGCAGGCCGGGATCGTACTGCGACGGGTAAGCAACCTCGCGACCGAGGCTGGAGTCCTGGGGGGTATTCATGCCGCCATTTTACGCCGGTAGGCGCGCGGCGTCCGGCGGCGAAAACGAAGGGCCCCGGCCAACGGCCGGGACCTACCGTCGTTTCACCCCGCCGCAGGCGCAGCCGGGGTCCCGTTGAGATAATCCAGGCTCACCTGCAGCAGCGCGCGCAGGCCCACATCCAGCGCCTTCTCATCGAGCAGGAACTTCGGCGAGTGGTTGGCCGGCGCGGTCGCCGGATCGATCCCCTCGCTGGTGGAGCCCACGAAGAAGAACATCCCCGGCACCTGCTGGGCGTACAGCGAGAAGTCCTCGGCCCCCATCTGCAGCGGCGGCTCGTACACATTGCCCTCGCCCACCACGGCCTGCAGGCTCGGCAGCATCCGCGCGGTCAGCGCCGGATCGTTGACCGTGGCCGGGTTGCCCTCGGACTCGTAGATCTCAGTTTCCGCCTTGGCCCCGTGTGCGGCGGCGGTGTGCTCGGCCACGTTGCGCAGGTCGGCGAAGATCTGCTGGCGCATGCCCTCGTCGAAGGTGCGGATGGTGCCGACCATCTCCACTTCATCGGGAATGATGTTGTAGCGGATGCCGCCCTTGATCGCGCCGAAGGTCACCACCGCCGGCTGCTTGGAGAGGTTGGCACGGCGGCTGACGATGGTCTGCGCGGTGCCGACCAGGTCGGCGGTGGCCACGATCGGGTCCACCCCGTTCCACGGCGCCGAGCCATGGGTCTGGCGGCCGATCACCTTGATCCCGAACCGGTCCGAGGCGGCCATCAGCGGGCCGCCACGCACCGCGATCTGGCCGGCCGGCACGCTGGAGAACACATGCAGGCCGAACACGGCTTCGGGCTTGAAGTCCTTGAACAGCCCTTCCTTGAGCATCATCGCCGCACCGCCCTCTTCCGGCGGCGGCGCGCCCTCTTCGGCGGGCTGGAAGATCAGCATGACCTCACCGGGCAGGTTCGCGCGCATCTTCACCAGCGCATCGGCCACGCCCAGCAGGGTGGCGGTATGGGCATCGTGGCCGCAGGCGTGCATCACTCCGACCGTCTCACCACGGTAGGTGCTGGTAGCCTTGGAAGCGAACGGCAGGCCGGTCTGCTCGGTCACCGGCAGCGCGTCCATGTCCGCGCGCAGGGCGATCCGGGGGCCAGGCTTGCCGCCCTTGATGATCGCCACCACGCCGTGGTGGGCGATGCCGGTCTGCGGCTTCAGGCCCATCGCGCGCAGGCGCTCGGTCACCTTGGCCGAGGTGCGTTCTTCGCGATTGGACAGCTCCGGGTGCTGGTGGAAGTCGCGGCGCCAGTCGATCACTTGGGCCTTGAGGCGGGTCGCGGCGGCGGCCACTTCCGGGCGTTCGGCGGGGGCGGCAGCAGCCAGGCCGGGGGCGGCCAGCAGCAGGGCGGACATCAACAGCGACAGACGGGGCATTGAAGGTCTCCACGGGTCAGAACGGCGGTCGAACCTGAATGTAGGGCATCAGCGCCGGACGCGCTGTAACTTTCTGCCCCGGCAAACGTTCATGGAGGGAACCTCACCCGTCACATCCGGTCTGATCGCCCGTCCCATCCGTCATGCATGAAAGGCCACGGGCGACGAGTATGCTTTGCGCCTAGCCAACCGGGCCCCCCGCCCTCCGCCAGCCCCCTCAGGAGTTATTGAATGTCGCGTTTCTGGAAGATCGTGCTGCTGGTGGTCGCAGTGCTGGTGGTTGCCGTGGTCGGAATGCGCCTGATCGGCGGCAAGAAGGGGGATGCAGGCGGCCCGGCAGCCGAAGGGCGCCAGGGCGGTGATCAGGCCAATGCCGGCCCGGTCCCGGTCACGGTGATCGATGCCGTCCGCCAGGATGTGCCGGTGTACGCCAGCGCGCTGGGCACGGTCGCGGCGATGAACACCGTCACCGTCAGCCCGCAGGTCGGCGGCCAGCTGATCAGCCTGAACTTCAAGGAAGGCCAGGAAGTGAAGAAGGGCGACCTGCTCGCGCAGATCGATCCGCGCACCCTGCAGGCCAGCTACGACGAGGCCGCGGCCGCCAAGCGCCAGAACCAGGCCCAGCTCGCCACGGCCCGCTCCAACTACCAGCGCTCCAATTCGGCCGAATACCGCCAGTACGTGGCCAAGACCGACCTGGATACCCAGCGCAACCAGGTGGCCCAGTTCGAAAGTGCCGTGGCCGCCAACGAGGCCAGCATGCGCGCCGCCCAGGTGCAGCTGCAGTACACCCGCGTGACCGCCCCGATTTCCGGCATCGCCGGTATCCGTGCGGTCGACGCCGGCAACATCGTCAGCGCCGGCACGGCGTTGGTGACGCTGACCCAGATCCACCCGATCCATGTCGTGTTCAACCTGCCCGAGCGCCAGCTGCCGGCCGTGCGCCAGGCCCAGGCCGCCGGCCCGGTGGACATCGCCGCACTGGACCGCAACGACGCGCACGTCCTTACCGACGGCGGAAAGCTGGATGTGGTGGACAACCAGATCAGCAGCGACAGCGGCACCTTCCGCGCGCGCGCCCTGTTCGACAACGAAGACAACTCGCTGTGGCCGGGCCAGTTCGTCAATGTCCGCATGCAGCTGCGCACCATCGCCGGCGGCGTGGTGATCCCGACCCAGGCCGTGATGCGCGGGCCGGACGGCGAATACGTCTACATCGTCAAGCCGGACAGCACCGTGGCCATGCAGACGGTGAAGAGCGGCGTGGAAGTCGGCGACAGCCAGGTGCAGATCACCGAGGGTCTGAAGGGCGGCGAGCGTGTCGTGAGCGAAGGCCAGTTCCGGCTCAAGCCAGGCGCCAAGGTGACCGCGCTCAAGCCGGGCGAAACCCCGGCCGCACCCACCGAAGCCGAGCTCAAGGCCGCCCAGCAGCAGGGTGGCGGTGGACGCCGCGGTGGCGGTCCGCGCTGATCGCGCCCGCCCCACGTTCCTGACGCCGGCCCATGCGCCGGCGTTTGCCTGATCCAACGCAGCACGACGCACCAGCAAGGACCCGCCCGTGGGCTTTTCGACGATTTTCATCCGCCGCCCGATCGCCACCTCGCTGCTGATGGCGGGCCTGCTGCTGCTCGGCATCCTCGGCTACCGCCAGCTGCCGGTGTCGGCGCTGCCCGAGATCGATGCGCCCAGCCTGGTGGTGACCACCCAGTACCCCGGTGCCAACGCGGTCACCATGGCCTCGCTGGTGACCACGCCGCTGGAGCGCCAGTTCGGGCAGATATCCGGGCTGGAGATCATGACCTCCGATTCGTCGGCGGGGCTGTCCACGATCATCCTGCAGTTCTCGATGGACCGCGACATCGACATCGCCGCGCAGGATGTGCAGGCCGCGATCCGCCAGGCCACCCTGCCCTCCTCGCTGCCCTACCAGCCGGTCTACAACCGGGTGAACCCGGCCGACGCGGCGATCGTTACCCTCAAGCTCACCTCCGACACGCGCCCGTTGCGCGACGTCAACAACTACGCCGACTCCATCCTCGCCCAGCGCCTGTCGCAGGTGCAGGGCGTGGGCCTGGTGTCCATCGCCGGCAACGTCCGCCCGGCCGTGCGCATCCAGGTCAACCCGGCGCAGCTGTCCAACATGGGCCTGACCCTGGAAGAACTGCGCAGCGCGCTGACCCAGGCCAACGTCAACGCGCCCAAGGGTTCGCTCAATGGCAAGACCCAGTCCTACTCGATCGGCACCAATGACCAGCTGACCAGCGCCGCCGAGTACCGCGACACCATCATCAGCTACAAGAACGGCCGCCCGGTGCGCCTGTCCGATGTAGCCAACGTGATCGACGGCGTGGAGAACGACCAGCTGGCCGCGTGGGCCGATGGCAAGCCGGCGGTGCTGCTGGAAGTGCGCCGCCAGCCGGGCGCGAATATCGTGCAGACCGTGGAGCGCATCCGGGCGCTGCTGCCGCAGCTGCAGAACGTGCTGCCGGCCGACGTGCACCTGGACATCTTCAACGACCGCACCGAGACCATCCGCGCCTCGGTGCATGAAGTGCAGTTCACCCTGATCCTCACCATCGGCCTGGTGGTCGCGGTGATCTTCGTGTTCCTGCGCCGCTTATGGGCCACCATCATCCCCTCGGTGGCGGTGCCGCTGTCACTGGCCGGCACCTTCGGTGTGATGGCGTTTGCCGGCATGTCGCTGGACAACCTCTCGCTGATGGCGCTGGTGGTGGCCACCGGCTTCGTGGTCGACGATGCGATCGTGATGATCGAGAACATCGTGCGTTACATCGAACAGGGCAAGAGCGGGCCGGAAGCGGCCGAGATCGGCGCGCAGCAGATCGGCTTCACCGTGCTCTCGCTGACCATCTCGCTGGTGGCGGTGTTCCTGCCGCTGCTGCTGATGCCCGGCGTCACCGGCCGCCTGTTCCACGAATTCGCCTGGGTGCTGAGCATCGCGGTGACGCTGTCGATGCTGATCTCGCTGACGCTCACCCCGATGATGTGCGCCTACCTGCTCAAGCCCGATGCGCTGCCCGAAGGCGAGGATGCGCACGAGCGCGCCGCCGCGGCGGGCAGGACCACCGTGTGGTCGCGCACCGTCGGCCTGTACGAGCGCAGCCTGGACTGGGTGCTGGATCACCAGCCGCTGACCCTGGCCGTCGCCGCCGGCGCACTGGTACTGACCGTGGTGCTGTACATCGTGATCCCCAAGGGGCTGCTGCCCGAGCAGGACACCGGGCTGATCACCGGCGTGGTGCAGGCCGACCAGAACATCGCCTTCCCGCAGATGGAGCAGCGCACCAAGGCCGTGGCCGAAGCGCTGCGCAGCGATCCGGCAGTGACCGGTGTCTCTGCCTTCATCGGTGCCGGCACCATGAACCCCACGCTCAACCAGGGCCAGTTGTCGATCGTGCTCAAGGAGCGCGGCGACCGCGATGGGCTCGACAAGATCCTGCCGCGGCTGCAGAAGGCCGTCGCCGGCATTCCCGGTGTGGCGCTGTACCTCAAGCCGGTGCAGGACGTCACCCTGGATACCCGCGTGGCCGCGACCGAGTACCAGTACTCGCTGTCGGACGTGGACAGCGCGCAGGTCGCGCTGCAGGCCACCCGCCTGACCGAGGCGCTGCGCCAGCGGCCGGAACTGGCCGACGTGGACAACAACCTGTCCAACCAGGGCCGCGCGCTCGAGCTGACCATCGACCGCGACAAGGCCAGCGTGCTCGGCGTGCCGATGCAGACCATCGACGACACCCTGTACGACGCCTTCGGCCAGCGCCAGATCTCCACCATCTTCACCGAGCTCAACCAGTACCGCGTGGTGCTGGAAGTGGCCCCGGAGTTCCGTACCAGCACCGCGCTGATGAACCAGCTGGCGGTGGCCTCCAATGGCGCTGGCGCACTGACCGGCAGCAATGCCACCAACTTCGGCCAGGTCACCTCGTCCAACTCGTCCACCGCCACCGGCATCGGCGCGCAGAACACCGGCATTCCGGTCGGCGCCGGCAACATCATTCCGCTGGCGGCGCTGGCCGAGGGCAAGGTCACCAGTACCCCGCTGGTGGTCAGCCACCAGCAGCAGCTACCCGCGGTCACGGTGTCGTTCAACATCGCGCCGGGCTACTCCCTGTCCGATGCGGTCAAGGCGATCGAAGAGACCAAGGCCGGCCTGGACATGCCCTCGCAGGTGCATGCGCAGTTCATCGGCAAGGCCGCCGAGTTCACGGGCAGCCAGACCGATGTGGTGTGGCTGCTGCTGGCCTCGCTGGTGCTGATCTACATCGTGCTGGGCGTGCTGTATGAGAGCTACATCCATCCGTTCACCATCATCTCCACCCTGCCCCCGGCCGGCGTCGGCGCCCTGCTGGCGCTGATGGTGTGCGGGCTGCCGTTGTCGGTGGACGGCATCGTCGGCATCGTGCTGCTGATCGGCATCGTCAAGAAGAACGGCATCATGATGGTCGACTTCGCGATCGAGGCCCGCCGCACCGGTGCCAACGCGCATGAAGCGATCCGTCGTGCCTGCCTGCTGCGCTTCCGCCCGATCATGATGACCACCGCTGCCGCGATGCTCGGCGCATTGCCGCTGGCGCTGGGCACCGGCATCGGCTCGGAACTGCGCCGCCCGCTGGGCATCGCCATCGTCGGCGGCCTGCTGCTCTCGCAGCTGGTGACGCTGTACACCACGCCGGTGATCTACCTGTACATGGAGCGCTTCTCCGAGCGCCTGCGCCAGCGCCGCGAACAGCGTGCGCTGCGCCATGGCCATGGCCCGGTGCAGGAGCCGCAGGCGTGATGATGAGCACCGCAGGCCGTTGCGGAGGCGTTCGATGAACATCTCCGGCCCGTTCATCCGCCGCCCGATCGGCACCGCCCTGCTGGCCATCGGCCTGTTCGTGGTCGGCGTGATCTGCTACCTGCAGCTGGGCGTGTCGGCACTGCCGAACATCCAGATCCCGGTGATCTTCGTGCACGCCAACCAGGCCGGCGCGGATGCCACGACCATGGCCTCCACGGTGACCGCGCCGCTGGAACGCCACCTCGGCCAGCTGCCGGGCATCGACCGCATGCGCTCGTCCAGCTCGGAAGGCAGCTCGCTGGTCTTCATGATCTTCCAGAGCGACCGCGACATCGATTCGGCCGCGCTGGATGTGCAGACCGCGATCAACTCGGCCCAGGCCGACCTGCCCGCCGGGCTGGGCACGCCGATGTTCCAGAAGGCGAACCCGAACGATGACCCGGTCATCGCGATCGCGCTGACCTCGGAAACGCAGTCGGCTGATGATCTCTACAACGTCGCTGATTCGCTGCTGGCCCAGCGCCTGCGCCAGATCACCGGCGTGTCCTCGGTGGATATCGCCGGTGCCTCCACGCCGGCCGTGCGCGTGGACGTCAACCTGCGCCTGATGAACGCCCTCGGCCTGACCGCCGATGACCTGCGCAACGCGGTGCGCGCGGCCAACGTGACCTCGCCGACCGGCTTCCTCACCGATGGCAACACCACCACCGCGATCATCGCCAACGACTCGGTGGCGCGCGCAGCCGACTTCGCCCAGCTCGTCATCAAGACCGCCGACAACGGCCGCGTGATCCGCCTGCAGGACATCGCCAACGTCTACGACGGGCAGCAGGATGCCTACCAAGCCGCGTGGTTCAACCACAAACCGGCGGTGGTGATGTACGTGTTCACCCGCGCCGGTGCCAACATCGTGGAAACCGTGGACCGGGTGAAGGCGCAGATCCCGACCCTGCGCGACTACCTGGAACCGGGCACCACGCTCACCCCCTATTTCGACCGCACCCCGACCATCCGCTCCTCGCTGCATGAAGTGCAGATCACCCTGCTGATCGCACTGGCGATGGTGGTGCTGACCATGGCGCTGTTCCTGCGCCGGCTGGCCCCGACCCTGATCGCGGCAGTGACCGTGCCGCTGTCGCTGGCCGGTGCGGCACTGGTGATGTACGTGCTGGGCTTCACGCTGAACAACCTGAGCCTGCTGGCGCTGGTGATCGCGATCGGCTTCGTGGTCGATGATGCGATCGTGGTGATCGAGAACATCATGCGCCACCTCGACGAGGGCATGACGCGCATGCAGGCCGCCCTCACCGGTGCGCGCGAGATCGGTTTCACCATCGTCTCGATCACCGCCTCGCTGGTGGCGGTGTTCATCCCGCTGCTGTTCGCCAAGGGCATGATGGGCGCGTTCTTCCGCGAGTTCACCGTCACCCTGGTGGCGGCCATCGTGGTCTCGATGGTCATCTCGCTCACCCTGACCCCGGCGCTGTGCAGCCGCTTCCTGAGCGCGCATGCCGACGCCGGCGCACCCAGTCGCTTCGGCCGCCTGCTCGATGCCGGCCACGACCGCATGCTGCGAATCTACGTGAAGCTGCTGGACTTCTCGCTGCGCCACGCGCTGCTGCTGTCGCTGACCCCGCTGCTGCTGATCGGCGCGACCATCTTCCTGTTCGGCGCGGTCAAGAAGGGCGCGTTCCCGCCCCAGGACACCGGCCTGATCTGGGGCCGCGCGAACTCCAGCGCCACGGTCTCCTTCGAGGATATGGTCAACCGCCAGCGGCGCATCACCGACATGCTGATGGCCGACCCGGCGGTGAAGACCGTGGGCGTGCGCCTGGGCAGTGGCCGCCAGGGCTCCAGCGCGCAGTTCAACGTTGAACTGAAATCACGCAAGGACGGGCGCCGCGAAACCACCGCTCAGGCCCTGGCGCGCCTGAGCGCCAAGGCGGACCGCTACCCCGATCTGCAGCTGCGCCTGCGTGCCATCCAGGATCTGCCCAGCAATGACGGCGGGGGGGCCAGCCAGGGCGCGCAGTACCGCGTCTCGCTGCAGGGCAACGACCTGGCCCAGCTGCAGGAGTGGCTGCCGAAACTGCAGGCCGCGCTGAAGAAGAACCCGAAGCTGGCCGACGTCGGCACCGACGTGGACAGCGCCGGCCTGCGCCAGAACATCGTGATCGACCGCGCCAAGGCCGCACGCCTGGGCGTCTCGGTCGGCGCCATCGACGGCGCGCTGTACGGCGCCTTCGGCCAGCGCCAGATCTCCACGATCTACTCGGACATCAACCAGTACAGCGTGGTGGTCAACGCCCTGCCCGAACAGACCGCGACACCGGGCGCGCTGGACCAGATCTACGTGCGGGCCGGCAATGGCGAGATGGTGCCGATCACAGCGGTCGCCGAACAGGTGCCAGGGTTGGCGCCGTCGCAGATCACCCACGAAAACCAGTACACCACGATGGACCTGAGCTACAACCTCGCCCCCGGCACCAGCATGGGCGAGGCCAAGGCGATCATCGACAGCACGGTCAATGGCATGCGCATGCCTGGCGACATCCGCCTGGCCGAGGATGCCGGGTTCGGTTTCGATTCGGACCCGATGGCGATGCTGATCCTGGTGATGGCGGCGATCATCACCGTCTACCTGGTGCTGGGCATGCTGTATGAAAGCCTGATCCACCCGGTCACCATCCTGTCCACGCTGCCGGCGGCGGGCGTGGGCGCGCTGCTGGCGCTGTATGGCACCAACACCGAGCTGTCGGTGATCTCGATGATCGCGCTGGTGCTGCTGATCGGCATCGTCAAGAAGAACGCGATCATGATGATCGACTTCGCGGTGGTGGCGCAGCGCGAGCATGCCAAGACGCCGCTGGAAGCCGCACGCGAAGCCAGCATCGTGCGCTTCCGCCCGATCATGATGACCAGCATGGTGGCGATCCTGGCCGCGGTGCCGCTGGCGATCGGGCTGGGCGAAGGCTCCGAACTGCGCCGCCCGCTGGGCATCGCGATGATCGGCGGCCTGCTGTTCTCGCAGAGCCTGACCCTGCTCAGCACCCCGGCGCTGTACGTGATCTTCTCGTGCCTGCGCGAGCGCTGGGTGGCTCGCCGGGCGCGGCGCCGTGAGAAGCGAGCGTTGAAACGGGCCGCTGCCGCGCAATGAAGGCAGTGCGTCTGCAGTGAGTGGCCCCTGCGCGGCGGGGTACCGACCGTGGGTCGGCATCCCGCCGGATTGACGCCTCCGGCCCAAAGGAGAACAATTCGCATCAGCCACGGTCCTGCACTGCCCCCCGCGATGCCCCGCTGCCGCTGACGCGGCACGCCTGACGACTCAGCCACCCCTCTATTTCCGCCTTCTTCTGATCGCGGACGGTGTGCTGCTGTCCGCGGAGGACCCCCACAACATGCGCCAGTCTGTGTCTTCGCTCCCGGCCGTGGTGCCGGGCCGCCGTGCCCTGCGCCCGGCCCTGCTCGCTCTTTCCCTGGCCGCGGCCTGCACCGCCCACGCCCAGTCCGCACCGGATGGCGGCGTCCGGACGCGCTCGGCCACCGACCTGGATGCGATCAAGGTCACCGCCGAACGCACCCATACCGACACCGGCGCCCTGGGCGACCGTGCCGTGCGCGATACCCCCTTCGCGATCTCGGTGGTCGGCCGCGAGGACATCGAGAAGCGCCAGGTGGTCTCGCTTGGCGAGGCCTTCCTCACCGATCCGTCCGTGGTCACCCAGGTCAGCGCCTACGCCAGCGGCTGGAGCTCGCCGATCCGCAACCGCGGCATCGATCTGAGTTACGACAGCTACCGCGTCAACGGCCTGCAGGTCTCTTCGTGGGGCACCGAGTGGCCGCTGGAAGTGATGGAGCAGGTGGAACTGCTGAAGGGTCCCGGTGGCTTCATGTATGGCTTCGGCCAGCCCGGCGGCATCGTCAACTACGTGACCAGGAAGCCGACCGAGGTCACCACGCTGTCGGCGCAGCTCGGCTGGCGCGAGGCGGGCATCGTCAGCGGCCAGGTCGATGTGGGCGGGCGCTTCGGCAACGAAGACATGTTCGGCTACCGCTTCAATGCGTACCAGGAGAAAGGCGAGACCTTCAACGGCGGCGAGGTGAACCGCAAGGTCGGCGCGCTGTCGCTGGATGCACGCCTGAGCGACCGCCTCACCTGGACCTTCGACGGCGTGTTCCAGTCGCGCGATCTCAGCAACGAATCCCCGCAGTACTACTTCATCGGCCTGACCGAGCTGCCGCGCCCGCTGGCCGGCGACATCGACAACAGCATCGACGGCAGCTACTACGACACCCGCTCCAGCCTGCTCTCCACCGCGTTGAACTGGCAGATCAACAGCGACTGGAAGGCCAGCCTGAGCTATGGCGTGACCACCTCCTGGAATGACGTCAACAAGATCTTCGCCTACATCGATGACGTCAACGGCGACTACGACATAAACACCTACGAGCTCGGCGGCAAGAGCGAGTGGAAGCTGGCCCAGGCCATCGTGCAGGGCCGCTTCCGGACCGGCCCGCTGTCGCACCAGGTCGTTGCCGGCGTCTCCCACCAGACTGGGCTGGGCTGGGACCGCCCGTACGAATGGAACACGCTCGGCCGCGGCAACATCTATCAGCGTCCGACGCTGCGCCATGATGCGGTCGGCTCACGCGTGCTCAGCCGCGGCAGCGAAACCGTGCAGCAGGCGGTGTTCGTGAGCGACACCGTCAGCTTCGCCGATGGCTGGTCGCTGCTGGCCGGCGCGCGCTACAACGACTTCGAGAACAAGGGCGCGTACCACACCTATCCGGTCACCCCGACCTACGCCCTGATGTACAAGCCGACCGATGCCGTGACGCTGTATGCCAGCTACGTCGAATCGCTGGAAGCCGGCAGCCGCGTGGGCAGCGATTACATCAACGCCGGCGACGTGCTCGACCCCACCATCAGCAAGCAGTACGAGATCGGCGCCAAGATCGAGTACCCGCGCTGGAGCGCCAATGCGGCCGCCTTCCGATTGGAGCGTGGCGCGAACATCGACCTGATCACGTCCGCCGGCAAGCTGCTGGTGCAGGACGGCATCACCCTGTACGAAGGCGTGGAAGTCAGTGGCGATGTGCGCCTGACCGATGCCTTCACCCTCGGTGGCGGCGTGACCTGGCTGGACCCGACCTACGACAAACTCTCCCCGGGCAGCGCCAGCCAGGAAGGCAACCGCACCGCCGGCGCCGCCCGCTGGCAGGGCGTGCTGCATGCCGACTACAGCATCCCGCAGATCGAGGGCCTGAGCGTGTACGCACTGGCCCGCTACTACGGTGACGTCTATTACGACGCCGACAACACGCTCAAGCTGCCCGACTACACGCTGGTCAACGCCGGCGTGGGCTACCGCATGCAGGCCGCCGGCCACCCCGTCACCTGGCGCGCCGGCGTGGAGAACCTGGCCAACAAAAAGTACTGGTCCAACGCAGGCGTCGGCCTGCCGCGCACCTTCGCGGTGAGCGTGCGGTTCGATATGTAAGCCGGATGCGTGCGGGTAGTGGGGGGCCCGGGGCCCCCCCCCCCCACCCCAAAACA
>NZ_JASCOO010000003.1:0-115905 GCF_029959485.1 Stenotrophomonas sp. PS02301 | reverse complement strand
CCGTTGGGCAAACTCACGGAGGCGGCAGCCGCCACCTGGCGGATGCCGGGGGACATTTGCCGAACGGCCCGCCAGCCGCGGCGGGGCTCGGCTACCGGAACCGAGGCGCCGAGCCGCGCGCTACGCTGCTTTCGCCAGCCGCATGAACTCCGCCGCATCCACCGGCCGCCCGAGGTGGTACCCCTGCAGCTGATCGCAGCCCATGTCGCTCAGGTACTGGCGTTGGCCGGCGGTCTCCACGCCCTCGGCGACGATCTGCAGCTGCAGCGAGCGGCCCAGCGCGATGATCGAGGAGACGATGGCGGCATCTTCAGCGTTGTCTTCCAGATCGTGCACGAAGGCGCGATCGATCTTCAGCTCGGTGGCCGGCATGCGCTTGAGGTAGAGCAGGCTGGAGTAGCCGGTGCCGAAGTCATCGATGGAGATGTTCACGCCCATCGCGGTCAGTCCATGCAGGATCAGCAGGCTCGCTTCCACATCGCGCATCGCAGTGGTTTCGGTCACCTCCAGCGTCAGCCGCTTCGGGTCCAGCCCGTGTTTCTCCAGCGTGCGGCGCACGGTCTCCAGCAGCGTGCTCGAGCCGAACTGCAGCGGCGACAGGTTCACCGCCATCGTCCAGTCCGGATGCCCGGCATCGTGCCAGTGGCGCAGCTGCGCGCAGGCCCGGTCGAGCACCCAGTCGCCGATGGACAGGATCAGCCCGCTGCGCTCGGCGATCGGGATGAACGCATCCGGCGACAGCAGGCCCAGTTCGGGGTGCTGCCAGCGCACCAGCGCCTCGGCCCCGATCAGCGCGTTGCCGTTGGCCTGGAACTTGGGCTGGTAGTGCAGCACCAGCTCGCTGCGGCTGACCGCCTTGCGCAGCTCCTGCAGCAGCTTCAGCTGGCGGTTGGCGCTGACGTTGAGTGACTGGGTAAAGAAGGTATAACCGTTCCGGCCCGAATCCTTGGTGTGGTACATGGCCGCATCGGCGTGGGCCATCAGATCGCGCTCGGTGGTGGCATCGGCCGGGTACAGCGCGATGCCCAGGCTGGCGCTGACCTGCAATTCCAGCGCATCGATCTCGAACGGTTCGGCCACGCTGGCGATGATCCGTTCGGCGACCACCGCCGCGTCTTCCGGATCTTCCACCTGGAACACGATGACGAATTCGTCTCCGCCCAGCCGCGCGAACGTGTCCTGCGCACGCAGCAGCGCGGTGATCCGCTCACTGACCTGGATCAGGAGTTTGTCGCCGAGCTGGTGGCCGTAGGCATCGTTGATCGCCTTGAAACCATCGAGGTCGCAGAACATCACCGCGAAGCTGAACTGCCGGCGTTGTGCCTTCTCGATGGCCTGCTCGATCCGGTCCTGCAGCAGCATGCGGTTGGGCAGCTGGGTCAGCGGGTCGTGCAGGGCCGCCTGCATCAGCTTCTCGTTGGCCTGCGCCAGCGAATCGGCGAGCAGGCCGGTGCGGGTACGCATCTGGCGATCGAACACCGAGGCGATCAGCGCGATGCCCAGCGTGGCCAGTGTCGTCACGATCACCAGTACGGCCAGCCATTTGGTATCGATGCCCTGGCCGTAGGCCGCGCCGCACAGCGCGCCCTCGGGGAAGTTGGCTGCGGCCATGCCGGTGTAGTGCATGCCGACGATGGCCAGGCCCATCACCAGCGAGGCCAGCCCGCGCAGCAGGAACGGCCGGCGCTGCTCCAGGCGCAGCCGGAAGGCGATCCACAGCGCCGCACCGGCCGCGCCGATCGCGATCAGGATCGAGGCGGCAAACCACACTGGGTCGTAGTCGATGCCCGGCTGCATCTCCAGCGCGGCCATGCCCAGGTAGTGCATGGCCGCGATGCCCAGCCCCATCAGCACCGCGCCCGCGCACAGTCGCGACCACGGCAGCTGCGCACGCGAGACCAGCCACAGCGCATACGCCGAGGCGCCGACCGACACCGCCAGCGAGTACAGGGTGATGGCCAGGTCATAGCCGACCGGGATCGGCAGGTGGAAGGCGAGCATGCCGATGAAGTGCATCGACCAGATGCCCAGGCCCATCGCACCGGCGCCACCGGCCAGCCACCAGCGGGCGACCCGGCCGCGGGTACTGGCCAGGCGACCGGCCATGTCCAGCGCGGTGTACGAGGCGAGGATGGCGACCAGCAGCGAGAACACGACAAGACTCTGGCTGTAGGTGCCGGTCATGGAGAAGCCTGGAAAAGGTTGAAGGAGGGCAGTGGCCCGCCGGAGTATCGGCATCGCGGCCGGAATCTTGAGCAGGGGCGCTCGGCGTCTCGGTTGCTGCGACGCGGCTCGGCTATCCTGCCCCATCGATTCTGAAGCGGAAGTGGACATGGCCAAGCGACTCACCGCTTACGTCTGCAGTGAATGCGGCGCCGAATACAGCAAGTGGCAGGGCCAGTGCACCGAGTGCGGGGTCTGGAACACGCTCAGCGAAATCACACTGGAAAGCGCGACGCCCACCAAGTCCTCGCCGGCGTCGCGCCGTTCCGGCTGGGCCGGCAAGGTCGATGCGCCGAAGATCATGGCGCTCAAGGACGTACAGCAGACCGAGCACCTGCGGGTGAGCACGGGCATCGGCGAGTTCGACCGCGTGCTCGGCGGTGGCCTGGTCGAAGGGGCGGTGGTGCTGGTCGGTGGCGATCCGGGTATCGGCAAGTCCACCCTGCTGCTGCAGGCGGTGGCGAAGATGGCGGCCAGCTTGCCGGTGCTGTACATCACCGGTGAGGAATCGCTCTCGCAGGTCGCTGGCCGCGCGGTGCGGCTGGATCTGCCGCTGGACAACGTCAACGCGCTGGCCGAAACCCAGGTCGAGGCGATCCTGCAGCATGCCAGCGTGGCCAAGCCGCGGCTGATCGTGGCCGATTCGGTGCAGACCCTGTGGACCGAATCGCTGACCGCCGCGCCCGGCTCGGTCAGCCAGGTGCGTGAGAGCGCCGCGCGGCTGGTGCGCTTTGCCAAGGAAACCGGCACCGCGGTGTTCCTGGTCGGGCACGTGACCAAGGAAGGCGGCATCGCTGGCCCGCGCGTGCTCGAACACATGGTCGACGCGGTGCTGTACTTCGAAGGCGAGAGCGGCAGCCGTTTCCGCCTGCTGCGGGCGTTCAAGAACCGCTTCGGCGCGGTCAACGAGCTGGGCGTGTTCGCCATGGGCGAGAAGGGCCTGAAAGAGGTCTCCAATCCCTCGGCGATCTTCCTCTCCGGCGGCAGCACCCAGCAGCCGGGCAGCTGCGTGATGGTCACCCGCGAAGGCACGCGCCCGTTGCTGGTGGAAGTGCAGGCACTGGTGGATGCCTCACCGCTGTCCAACCCGCGCCGGGTGGCGGTGGGGCTGGAGCAGAACCGCCTGGCGATGCTGCTGGCGGTGCTGCACCGCCATGGCGGCGTGCTGGTGGGTGACCAGGACGTGTTCGTCAACGTGGTGGGCGGCATCCGCGTGCAGGAGACCGCCGCCGATCTGCCGGTGCTGCTGGCGGTGCTGTCCTCGCTGCAGGACCGGCCGCTGGCCGAGAAGACGATCGCCTTCGGCGAGGTGGGCCTGTCCGGCGAGATCCGCCCCGTGCCCAACGGTGAGGACCGCCTGCGCGAGGCGGCCACGCATGGCTTCAAGCGCGCGATCGTGCCCAAGGCGAACGCGCCGAAGACCGGCAGCGTGAAGGGCATGGAGGTGATCGCGGTGGAGCGGTTGTCGGAGGCGATCGACGCGCTGTGACCGGGGCCGGGCCGAGGCTCGGTTGTCGCGCCCCTGTGAGCTGAGCCCATGCTCGGCTCACCCATGACGAATGGGTCTGCGGTCAGCCAGCCTGTGCTAGTTTTCCGGGCTCGACGAAGGCGCCCTCCGGCGCTTTTCCGTGGCAAGGAGTAATCGATTACATGCAGGACCCGATGTTCAGCACCCCCGCTGCCGAAATCCGCCGCGCCGGGGTCGATCTCAATGGACTGATGACGGTGCTGGGCAAGCACCTGTATTCCACCCCGATGGTGGCGCTGCGCGAACTGGTGCAGAACGCGCACGATTCGATCATCCGTCGCCGTATCGAGCAGCCGGGCATCCCGTGTGTGTCGCGCATCGACGTGCAGGTCGATGCCGCCGCCGGCGTGCTGCGCATCACCGACACCGGTGCCGGCCTGGCCCGGCAGGAAATCCACGATTACCTGGCCACGGTCGGCGTGGGTTACACCCGGGGCCTGCGCCAGGAGGGCGAGGACAATGACGGCTTGATCGGCATGTTCGGCCTGGGGTTCCTGTCGGCCTTCGTGCTGGCGCGCCGTGTCAGCGTGCGCACCACCTCCTACCAGGCGCCGGAGCTGGGCCACCTGTACGTGTCCAGCAACGCCGAGCAGTACACCGTCAGCGACGTGCCGGCACGGGTGATCGGCACCGAGGTCGAGCTGGAGCTGCATCCGGACTTCCTGCCGCTGGCCAACGAAGCGCGCCTGCACGAGGTGCTTGGCCGCTACTGCGCGCTGCTGTCCGAACCGATTTTCATCGGCGCTGCCGCCGAGGCCATCAACCCTGAACCGCCGCCGTGGCGCGGGCAGGGTGATGTCGCGCTGCATCCCGTGCAGGCGCGTCGCCAGGCGCTGCAGTTCGCTGCCCGTTTCGAACACGATTTCGAGCCCATCGTGACGATGCCGCTGCAGTCCGATGGCAGCAGCGATGCCATCGGCATGCTCTGGGTGCAGGATGGTGCCACCTACGGCACCAGCGACAACCGCAACCTGTCGGTGTTCGTGCGCGGCATGCTGCTGGACGACGATGCACGCGACCTTTTGCCGCCGTGGGCCGGTTTCATCGGCGGGGTGATCGAGTCGTCGAAGCTGACCCCGACGGCCAGCCGCGAGGATCTGCAGCGCGATGATCACTATCGCGCCGTGCAGCACGCCCTGCTGGAAGCGCTGATCGATGGCCTGGCCGACGTCGCACGCCAGCAGCCCGAGGCCTGGCGGCGTGTGCTCAGCCGGCACAATGAAGCCCTGCTGGGCGCAGCCCTGTGCGATGAGCGCCTGTTCGACCTGCTGCTGGAACACGTGCGCGTGCCGACCTCGCAGGGTGACCTGCCGGCCAGCGCGTTGCCGGCGCGTGGCGCGGTGCATGTGATCCTCGACAACGGTGGCGGCTTCGAGGAAATGCTGTTCCGTGCGATGGGCGTGCCGGTCGCGCATGGCCATCGCTATGCAGTGGTGCCCTTCCTGCGCCGCTGGGCCCAGGCCAAGGGCCTGCGCCTGGTTGAGCTCGGTACCGAGCAGGGCAATCGCGCACTGTTCCGCACTGACCACAGCCTTGACGATGCGCAACTGGCCTGGCTGCGTGAACACCTGGGCGATGGCGAACAGCTGCTGCCGGCGCGCTTCAGCCCCGAGGCGCTGCCGGTGGTGGTGGTGCCCGACCGCGAAGCCGAGCTGAAGCAGCGCCTGGAGGACGACGAGAACGACAAGCGCGTCTCGATGGCCGCCTTGCGCCTGGCGCGCCAGTTCACCGCGCGAATCGAGGCGCGTGCGCCGTCACGGCTCTACCTCAACCTGGACAATCCAGCGGTGCAGGCATTGCTGCAGGCCCAGCGCGATGGCCACCCGCAGGCCGCCTCGGCCGCACGCCTGCTGCGCTCGCTGAAGATCATCGTGTCCGCACAGGGCCGGCCGTTGCAGCGGGCTGCGGCAACGCCGGGCCCCGATCTCAATGGTGCATTTACCGATATTGCCGGTGCCCTGCAGCAGATGCTGCGCTGAGCACCGCCCCCTCTCATCCAGCCTTCGCTAGACAGGAGCATTCCCCCCATGGATATCTGGAACTGGGTTGAAAAACTGCAGGAAGACCTGCGTCAGGCCGGGCAGGCACAGAACGCCCACCTGCTGACCCGCCTTGCCGATGACGTCAGTGAACTGCAGGTCGACCGCGTCGATGCACTGCTGCCCGAAGCGCGCGCGCTGGGCAAGGCACTCGACAATCCCTGGGTCGACGTCTATGTCGGCCATTGGGCGCTGCGCAACCGCGTCGGCAACCGCATGGAAGGTGAAAGCGCACTGGGCGAGTCGGTGGCGCTGTTCGAGCGCGCACACCGTGCCGATACCCTGGACTGCCCACAGTCGATCTGCGTCACCCAGGATCTTGCCGCCTGTTACGGCAACATCGATGGTCCGGGCTGGGTGCCCGAGCGCATCGAGGTCTGCGACGAGACGCTGGGCCGCATCGACCCAAGCTGGGCCTGCTTCCAGTGCCTGAGCTGCGAGAAGGCGGACGCGCTGCTGGACGACGGCCGCGGCCAGGACGCGCTGGAGTACCTGCAGGTGCAGGCGGCGGCGATCCAGGCGCGTGGCAAGGAGGTGTTCGACAGCTTCCCGGAAATGCAGATCAAGATCCTGCTGGCCAGCGGCCGTGCGGAGGAGGCGCTGGCACTGATCGAGCAGCGCGAGGCCGAAGTGGCTGCTGCAGGCGACTACGAGCCGGCCAACTGCACAGTGCCGCGCCGTCTGTCCAAGGCCTGGGCGCTGGCGCAGCTGGGACGTGATGAAGACGCACTGCAGCAGCTGGTGGCATGGAACGAGCTGACGCCGAACCACTGGCGGTTGTGGGCCAATACCGCCTCGACACTGTGCAGCCGGGATGGTGCACGCAATACCTGGGATCTGGGGACGCGGTTCAACACGATCATCGAGCACTTCGCCGCGGTCGGCGCGCATCGCTTGGTGATCGAGATCGCTGCATTGAGCCTGGAACTGGCCCTGCAGCGTGGTGCGCGCTGGGTGGCGCAGCGCCAGCTCGGTCTGGCCCGGACCCATCTGGCGCAGCTGCGGCAGGATCGTGGCGCTGCCGCGCTGGTGGCCGGCTTGGCCGCACGGATCGAGGCACTGCCGGAGATGGCACCGCTGCCGGTGCCCGCCGATGAACTGCTGGCATGGCTGCAAGCGCAGGGCGAACAGCACCAGTCGCGCGATCCCGAGCGTGAAGCGCAGTGGCTGCTGCAGGCGCACGCCGAGCAGCCCGACGACGACGCACTGGCCGAGGTCGCAGCCTCGGCGCTGCACGCCTGCGGCGCTACCACCGAAGCCATGGCGCTGCTGTGGGACTTCGTGCGCGGCCACGCGCAGGAAGATGGCGCGGCGGCCTACACCCTGATGCGTTGGCTGGCCGAGCAGGGCGATGATGATGGCCTGCGCAGGCTGGCCGCGACCTATCGCGACAGCGTGCCGGTGTTCGCGCACTGGTGCGAAGTACAGCGTGCACGGCGCGCGTCCGACTGGCCGGCGATGGAACAGGCCGCGCAGGCGTTGTTGGCGTTGTCGCCGGGCTCGAACGGCGCACGCCGGACGCTTGCCAGCATGTACATGGAGACCGGCCGTTTCAGCGATGCGCAGGCCTGCTACGCGCAGTTGGTGGAGACGCTGGAGGAGCCGAATGCCGCGCACTGGGACCACATGAGTGCCGCCAGCGCGGCGCGCGACTGGGATGCAGTGCGCCGCTCGGCGGCCGCGATCGGCATGGAATTGTCCAGCCAGCAGGGCGTGGTCGAAGAGCCCTGGGGCTGGGTGATCATCCGCAGCGAAGACGGCGGCGAGCCGGTGGAGTACTACGCCCGCCGCAGCGGGCCGGTGACCGCGCGCATCGTCGAGAACGCACCGGCCAACCGCGCGCAGCAGGTGGGTGACTGGGTGGTGTTCGACGCCGGCCTGGTGCACCCCGCACCAGAAGATGAAGCCGAGCGCGAGCACTTCATTCCGACCTATGCGCAGGTGCACGTGCTGGAGCGGGGTGGATTCGCCCGCAGCTGGCTGGTCGACGGCGCGCATCCGGGCGAGGCGGCATGGAACGCGCTGGTGGAAGCGGCCGAGGCGCAGGGCTGGAAGGTGTGGTCGCACAGCCGTGCGGACTACACCGTGACCGATCCGGATGCCGAAGACGGGGCGCTGCCGGGGCTGCTGTTCACGGTCGCCCAGCCGCAGGATCACGCGCCGCTGGCACTGCATCGCTTCCTGCAGCAGGCGACGGCGGAGTGGGCGCACCCACACTGCTGGCTGCGCCTGGCCGAGGCCTGCGACCAGGACCGGCAGCCGCATCTGGATGCGATCGAACGGTACGGGTTGTAGTCAGAGGATAGCGGGTGGGTGCCGACCGTTGGTCGGCACGCCGCTATCGCGTGCGTCCGAACACCAGTTCGATCACGAACTGGCTGCCGAAGAACGCCAGCAGCAGCAACGCCATCGCGGTCAGGGTCCAGTGCACCGCCTTCGCGCCGCGCCAGCCGTAACGGCGGCGCCCGATCAGCAGCGTGCCGAACACGATCCAGGACAGGATGCTGAGCACGGTCTTGTGCACCAGCTTCTGCGCCAGCAGGTCATCGACGAACAGCACGCCGGTGACCAGGGTCAGCGTAAGCAGCGCAAAGCCGACCGCGATCACCCGGAACAGCAGCGCTTCCAGGTCCGCCAGCGGGGGCAGGGCGCGCAGCCACGGGCGGAAATCACGGCGGCGCAGGGCGCGTTCCTGCAGCCACAACATGATCGCCAGCAACGCGGCCACGCTCAGGGTGGCGTAGGCGAGCAGCGCCATCCACGCGTGCGTGGCCAATTGCCAGCCCAGCGGCTTGCTCGGCTCGTGGCCGTAGGCGTGATAGATCCACAGCACTACGGCGGCCATCGGGAACACCAGCACGCCAAGCGCCGCCATGCGCCCGCGCGCGGCGACCAGCGAGGTCAGCCACGCCATGCCCAGCCCGACCAGCGACAGGGCGGCGAAGAAGTGCATGTCCGGGCCGCCGCTGGTACGCATCGCCACCAGCACGTGATAGCCGCCGTGCAGCAGCATCGCCGGCAGCGCCGGCCACAGCCAGGCCGGGGAGGTCACCGCATCATCGCGGACGACCGCGCGCACCAGCAGGCCGGTGGCGGTCAGGTACAGCAGGGTCGCGATGAGAACGATTGTCATCGTGTCAGTTTCGCATACCCCCGGGGTGCTGGCGATGCCCGCAGCGCCGCCGCCGGGGCCGGTCCGGGAGCCGGGGCGGAACCGTTATACTGGCGGTCTCATTGTCTTTTGTTCTGAACAGGTCGCTTCCATGTTCGAGTCCCTGACCCAGCGCCTCTCCGGCACCATCGAGCGGCTGCGTGGCCGCGGTCGCCTGACCGAGGAAAACATCCGCGAGGCCACCCGCGAAGTCCGCATCGCGCTGCTTGAAGCCGACGTGGCGCTGCCGGTGGTGCAGGCGCTGGTCGAACGCATCAAGGTGCGTGCGGTGGGCCAGGAAGTGCTCAAGTCGCTGACGCCCGGCCAGGCGCTGATCAAGGTCGTGCGCGACGAGCTGACCGCGGTCATGGGCTCGGCCGCCTCGGACCTGAACCTCAACGTGCCGGCCCCCGCGATCATTCTGATGGCCGGCCTGCAGGGTGCGGGCAAGACCACCACGGTGGGCAAGCTGGCCAAGCACCTCAAGGAAAAGCGCAAGAAGAAGGTGATGGTGGTCTCGGCCGACGTCTATCGTCCGGCCGCGATCGAGCAGCTCAAGACCCTGGCCGACCAGGTCGGCGTGCTGTTCTTCCCGTCCACCGCCGACCAGAAGCCGGAAGCCATCGTCCGCGCCGCGATCGATGACGCGCGCAAGTCGTTCGTGGATGTGCTGATCGTCGATACCGCCGGTCGCCTGGCCATCGACGAAGCGATGATGGCCGAGATCAAGGCGCTGCACGCCGCGGTCAACCCGGCCGAAACGCTGTTCGTGGTCGATGCCATGACCGGCCAGGATGCCGCCAATACCGCCAAGGCCTTCGGCGATGCGCTGCCGCTGACCGGCGTGGTGCTGACCAAGACCGACGGTGACGCCCGCGGCGGTGCCGCGCTGAGCGTGCGCTACATCACCGGCAAGCCGATCAAGTTCGTTGGTGTGAGCGAGAAGCCGGACGGCCTGGATGTGTTCCATCCGGACCGTATCGCCAGCCGCATCCTGGACATGGGCGACGTGCTGTCGCTGGTGGAGCAGGTCGAGCAGCAGGTCGACAAGGACAAGGCCCAGAAGCTGGCCGAGAAGGTCGCCAAGGGCAAGAAGTTCGATCTGAACGACATGCGCGACCAGCTGGAGCAGATGCAGAACATGGGCGGCATCGGCGGCCTGATGGACAAGCTGCCGGGCCTGGGCCAGATCCCGGAGCACCTCAAGCAGCAGGTCAGCCAGGGCAAGGAAGTGCCGCGCATGATCGCGATCATCAACTCGATGACCAAGAAAGAGCGCCGCAACCCGGGCCTGCTCAACGGCTCGCGCCGTGCCCGTATCGCGCGCGGTTCCGGCCTGACCCCGGCCGACGTCAACAAGCTCATGAAGCAGTTCCAGCAGATGGAAAAGATGATGAGCAAGATGGCCGGCGGCGGCATGAAGGGCATGATGCGCAGCATGAAGGGGATGATGGGCGCCATGGGCGGCCGCGGCGGCATGCCGTTCCGCTGAGTCCTGCGCACGTGCATTCCGGGCAGGGGCGGTGCGGCGTATGCTGGCACCGTCTCCTTCCACAGGTGCGCCGCGCGTGAATGGTTCCCCGCTTCTCGAACGCGCCGACAACTTCTGTCGGCGTTTTGCATTGCAGGCCCCGATCCTGCTCGCACCGATGGCTGGGGCCTGCCCCGTGCCGCTCTCGGCCGCGCTGGCCAACGCGGGCAGCATGGGCGCGATGGGCGCGGTGCTGTCCCAGCCGCAGGACATCGTGGCGTGGATGACCGATTTTCGCGCGCAGTCCGCCGGGCCGGCGCAGGTCAACGTCTGGATACCCGACCCGCTGCCGTCGCGCGATGCCGATGCTGAAGCGGCGACACGCCGCTTCCTGGCGCAGTGGGGCCCGGAGGTGCCGGCCAGCGCTGCCGATGCCGGGCCGGCCGATGTCGACGCGCAGTTCGATGCCTTGATCGAGGCGCGCCCGGCGGTGGCCTCCACCATCATGGGCGTGTTTTCTCCGGCACAGGTGCAGCGGCTGAAAGACGTGGGCATTGCCTGGATCGCCTGTGCGACCACCTTGGCCGAAGCGCGGGCCGCGCAGGCGGCCGGTGCCGATGCGGTGGTCGCACAGGGGTTCGAGGCGGGCGGCCATCGTGGTGCGTTCGATCCGGACGCAGCCGAGCGGCAGCTGGTCGGATTGTTCGCGCTGCTGCCGCGGCTGGCCGATCATCTGGATATCCCGATCATCGCGGCCGGTGGCATCGCCGATGGGCGCGGCATCGCAGCAGCCCTGACGCTGGGGGCGAGTGCGGTGCAGGTGGGCACCGCGTTCCTGCGCACCCCGGAGTGCCATCTGAATCCGGCATGGTCACAGGCCTTGGCCAGTGCCGAACCGGAAGACACCTGGCCGACGCGCGCCTTCAGTGGTCGCCTCGGCCGTGGCCTGGCCACCGCGTATGTGCGCGCCGCGGCGTCTGCTGATGCACCACCGCCGCGGCCGTATCCGGTGCAGCGTGGGCTGACCGCGCCGATGCGCGCGCAGGCGGGCCGCGACAACGCGCTGGATGCGATGCAGGCCTGGGCGGGGCAGTCCGCGTGGATGGCCCCGGCGCGCCCGGCGGCCGAGGTGCTGCAGCAGATGTGGGCCGATGCGAAGGCGTTGCTCGGATGAGGCTGTACTGCAATGGCCGCGTTGCCAGCGCCGATGATCTGGCCGGCGCACTGACCAACTACGGTCATTTCACCTCGCTGCAGGTGCGCAATGGCGCGGTGCAGGGGCTGGATCTGCATCTGCAGCGTCTGCAGGAGGGCACGGTGGCGTTGTTCGGCACCGCGCTGGAGCCGCTGCAGGTGCGCGCCTGGATGCACGCCGCGCTACAGGCCGAAGGTGCGCTCGATGCCTCGCTGCGGGTGACCGTATTTTCGCGGCAATTCGATTTCCGGCGGCCGCTGCAGCCGGTCGCCGGCGATGTGCTGGTCGCCGTCGCGCCACCGGTCGATCTGCCGGCGATAGCGCGGCGGCTGCGGACGGTGCGTTACCAGCGCGAACTGCCGCAGGTGAAGCATGTCGGTACGTTCGCGTTGTTCCAGCAGCGCCGCGAGGCCTTGCTGGCAGGGGTGGATGACGCGCTGTTCGTCGGCGACGACGGCCTGGTCAGCGAAGGCACCACCTGGAACATCGCCTTCGCCTCGGGTGACACGTTGATCTGGCCGCACGCGCCCGCGCTGCGCGGTACCCACGAGCGCCTGCTGCAGGCCGGGTGGGGCAGTGATCAGCAGGTGCGGCCGGTCGCGCTGGCGGACCTGGCCGGGTTCGATGCGGCCATCGCCTGCAACGCAGCCGGCATCTGGCCGATCGCGGTGATCGATGGGGGCGTACTGGCCAACTCGGCGGCGCTGTGCGCCAAGGCCCGGGAGGTGCTGGCGGCCGCGCCCTGGCAGCCGTTGGTGGCCTGAACCGCCTGATCTGCAGGCCCTGTTCAGCTTTCCCGGTCTTCACAGGCTTGGAATGACCGGAGGCCGCCGCTATAATCGCCGGCTTACCGCGCCATCCTGGCGACTGGGCAATTGAGGAAACAACACCATGGTCAAGATTCGACTGACCCGCGGCGGCGCCAAGAAGCGTCCGTTCTACCACATCATCGTGACCGATTCGCGCAGCGCCCGTGATGGCCGCAACATCGAGCGCGTCGGTTACTACAACCCGGTTGCCCAGGGTGCCGAGTCCCGCATCGTGCTGGACCTGCCGCTGGTCGACAAGTGGGTCGCCAACGGCGCCCAGATGACCGACAAGGTTCGCAACCTGTACAAGGAAGCGACCAAGGCCCAGGCCTCCGCGGCCTGATCCTGAAGGGCCGCGCCTGCCGCGGCCCATCGGTCTATACAGATGAAAGATACCGAGCGCCGCATCCTGCTGGGCAGGATTGTCGGCGCTTTTGGTGTGCGAGGCGAGATCAAGCTCGAGTCCTGGACCGAGCCGCGTACCGCCATTTTCCACTATCAGCCCTGGATCCTGCGGACCCCCGCCGGCCAGGAGAGCACGCTCACCGGTGCACGCGGACGTCAGTCCGGCAAGCATCTGGTCGCCGTGTTTCCCGATATCACCGACCGCGATGTGGTCGAGGCGATGTACGGGACCGAAGTCTATGTCGCGCGCAGCGCGCTGCCGCCCCCGAAGCCCGATGAGTATTACTGGGTCGATCTGGAGGGCTTGCAGGTGCGTACCGTTGAAGGTGTCGAACTTGGGCGGGCGTCACACCTGTTCTCGACCGGCTCCAACGACGTGCTCGTGGTGCAGGGGGATCGTGAGCGGATGATTCCGTTCGTGCAGCCCGAATTCGTCGTCTCGGTGGATTTCGAGGCCAACCTGATCGTGGTCGACTGGGATCCGGAGTTCTAGGCCGGATGCGTATCGACGTCGTCACGTTGTTCCCCGAGTTCATGGCGCAGTCGGCCGCGCTGGGCGTGGTCGGCCGTGCTGCCGAGCGCGGTCTGCTGGACCTGCACGGCTGGAATCCGCGTGACTATGCCGAAGGCAATTACCGACGGGTGGACGACCGTCCATTCGGGGGTGGGCCGGGCATGGTCATGCTGATCGAGCCGCTGCGGGCCTGTCTGGCGGCCGCGAAAGCTGCCGATCCGGCGCCCGCGCCGGTGATCTACCTCAGCCCGCAGGGCAGGCCGCTGACCCAGGCCAAGGTCCGGGAGCTGGCGGCACTGCCGCGCATGATCCTGCTCTGCGGCCGCTATGAGGGCATTGACGAGCGCTTCCTCGATGCCGAGGTCACCGAGGAAATTTCCCTCGGCGATTACGTCCTGTCCGGCGGTGAGCTGGGCGCGGCGGTGATCGTCGATGCGGTGACCCGCCTGCAGGACGGGGCCCTCGGCGATGCCGAATCGGCCGCGCAGGACAGTTTCGAAGGCCCGCAGGGGCTGCTGGACTGCCCGCATTACAGCCATCCGGCCCAGCATGAATGGGGCACTGTCCCGGATGTGCTGCGCTCGGGCAACCATGCCGCCATCGCCCGCTGGCGCCGGCAGCAGTCGTTGCTGCGCACGGCGCTGCGGCGGCCGGATCTGCTCGACGAAGGCCAGTTGTCCAAGGCCGACCGCGTCCTGCTGGAGCAGGCACGGCAGGCCGTTGCCAAGGATCCAACCCCCTAGCGCGGGGGCGGGATCTTGTTTACAATTCGGGATTGCCATCGGCCTTTTGGGGCTCGTTGGCAGGAACCCCTACAAAAAACGTGCAGCACAGTCCGGTGACTGCATGAGCCCACGTTGTCGAACGACACGATCACCCGAACATTATCGGTGCACCCATGAGCAAGCTGAACAAATCCATCCTCTCGGACTTCGAATCCGCCCAGATCACCCGCGAGCTGCCGAAGTTCAGCCAGGGTGACACCGTCGTCGTCAACGTGAAGGTGAAGGAAGGCAACCGTGAGCGCGTGCAGGCTTACGAAGGCGTCGTCATCGGCACCAAGAACGCCGGCCTGAACTCCGCGTTCACCGTGCGCAAGATCTCGCACGGCTACGGCGTCGAGCGCGTCTTCCAGACCCACAGCGCCATCATCGACTCGGTCGAAGTGAAGCGTCGTGGTAAGGTCCGCGCCGGCAAGCTGTACTACCTGCGTGGCCTGGAAGGCAAGGCTGCCCGCATCAAGGAAGATCTGGCTGCTGCTGCACAGGCCAAGGCCGCGCGCCTGGCTGCCAAGGCTGCCCAGTAATTCCCGGCCGACAACGTTGGTTGTCGCCTCAAACGGCCACCTTCGGGTGGCCGTTTGCGTTTGTGGCCTGCATCGCGGGCTGACGCTGTTTTTTTTGCTGGCTTTCCCTTCCTGCTGAGGAGACCGAGATGGACCGTTATCCCGCCGATGTTCGTCACGCGTTGCAGGCCATGGCCGACGCCAACGTGCCCGCCGGCATGCGCGCACCGCCGATGCATCGGCTGTTGTGGCGCATGGGGCTGCGCGTGCCGCCACCGCTGCTCGCCAGCTTCAGTGCCAACCTGTTCGTGATGGGTGGGCTGTTTGGCGTGTTGTGGGGCGTGTTGTGGCGCGCCTTGATGTGGCTGGTCCTGGACCTTGGCTCGCTCACGCTCGGCATCACCGTTGGCAGTGCTGTCATGGCCGGGCTGTTGTTCGGCGTGATGATGGCGCTGCTGATGCGCTACCAGCGCCGGCGCTTCGGACTGCCGGCCTGGAAGACCCTGCTGCAGGGGCGCGTGGCTTAATCCGGGCGGGCAGTGCCGGCCCGGGCCGGTTGCAGCGGGGTGGTCGGGTTCGGATCCGCCACCGGGGAGGGCGGCGAGGCGGGCACCTCGGCCGGGGCGGCCAGTTCCTCGCGATGACTGGGCAACATCCGCGCCTTGCGCCAGCCGCCCCAGCGGTAATACGCCAGCGACATCAGCATCGCGCAGAACGAGCTGACCGGGAAACTCCACCACACCGCGTCGGCCCCCCAGCGGTCCTGCAGCAGCTCGGCGAACGGCACGCGGATGCCCCACAGCGAGGCCGCCAGGATCAGCAGCGGGGGAATCACCGCGCCGGTCGAGCGCACCACGCCGGAGATCACGAAGTTCACGCCGAAGAACAGGAACGACCACACCGCGATGTGGTTGAGGTGGCGCGCTACCTCCAGCGCCTGGCTGCCCTCCGGCAGGAACAGGGCGAGCGTGTAGCGGTCGAGCAGGATCAGCGGCAGGATCAGCACGCCGGTCAGCAGGAAGTTGTAGAGCACGCCGCTGCGGGCGGTGCCGCGCACGCGATCCCAGCGCTGCGCGCCGACGTTCTGCGCGGCCATGGTCGAGCACGCCGCACCGATCGCCATCGCCGGCATCTGTACGTACGTCCACAGCTGCAGCGAGGCGCCATACGCGGCGGCGGTGTCGGTACCGTAGCTGTTGACCATGGTCATCATCAGGATCATCGACAGCGAGATCAGCACCATCTGCAGACCCATCGGTACGCCCTTGACCACCAAGGCGCGCAGGATCTCGCCATCGATCTTGAACAGCGCCATGTCCTTGCGGCCCAGCCACAGCACATGGCGCTTGTTGCGCATGTACCAGAGCAGGCCGAGCAGCGAGAGGGTCTGCGCGATCAACGTGGCCCAGGCCGCGCCCGCGATGCCCAGCTGCGGGAACGGGCCGATGCCGAAGATCAGCAGCGGGTTGAAGCCGATATCCAGCACCACCGAGAGCAGCAGGAAGCGGAACGGCGTGCGTGAGTCACCGACGCCGCGCAGTGCCGAACTGAGGAACGCGAAGGCATACAGCGTGGGCATCGCCAGGAAGATGATGCGCAGGTAGGCCTCGGCCAGCGGCAGCGATTCGGCCGGTGTGCCCATCGCCGCCAGCAGCGGATGCGACAGCCACCAGCCGGCGATCGCGATCACCACCGACAGGCCGATGAAGAAGGTCGCACTGGTGCCCATCACGCGCCGGGCCTGGGGCAGGTCACGCGCGCCCATCGACTGGCCGATCAGGATCGAGGCAGCCATGCCGATCCCGAACACCGAGCCGATCAGGAAGAACATGATGTTGTTGGCGTTCGCGGTGGCGGTCAGCGCCGCCTCGCCGAGGAAGCGGCCGACCCAGATCGCGTTCACCGAGCCGTTCATCGACTGGGCGATGTTGCCGGCCAGGATCGGCAGGGCGAACAGGAACAGATTGCGCCCGATCGGGCCCGTGGTCAGGTCAAGCGGCGCTTTGGCCATGTGCGCTGGAGATCAAGCTCAGAGAGCGGCACACTAGCACCAAGCCCATCAAGGGGATATCGCGATGCGCACTTCATCGTCTCACCGCACGTCAGCCACTCCCCCGGTAGTGCCGGCCGCTGGCCGGCTGCAGATGCTCCCGGCTGACCGGTTCATCCCCGCCGCGCTGGCCCTCTTGATTGGCGCCGCGCTGACCGCATGTTCGAGTACGGACGACCGCCTGCGCGATGCGCAGGTGCGGCCGATGGACCGACCGGAATGCCAGGTCGGCAGCCAGCGCCGCGAACTGGATGCCGGGGTACCGGCACTGATCGGTGGCACCGGGTGCCGCGGTAATCCGGACGCGACGCACCCCCTGAACCGACAACCGGCCAACGCCGTGGAGCTGGGTAGAAAGCATGACTGATGCAACACCGGTGGCCGCCGTGCGGCTGGATGTGTGGCTGTGGGCCGCACGGTTCTATCGAACCCGCAGCCTGGCCAAACAGGCGGTGGAAACCGGCAAGGTGGAGGTCGCCGGGCAGCGCCCGAAATCCTCGCGCGCGGTGCGCGTGGGCGAAGCGCTGCAGATCAGCCGTGGCGATGAAGTGTTCGATATCGAGGTGCGTGGCCTGAGCGAGATGCGCGGCCCGGCGCCGGTGGCGCAGCAGTTGTATGCCGAGAGCGAGGCCTCGCTTGCACGCCGGGCGGAACTGCGCCTGCAGCGAGCGGCAGCGAAGAACGGTTACCAGCCGCCGGAGCACAAGCCGGACAAGCGTGCGCGTCGGTTGATCCGCGCGCTGGGGGATCTGGACGCGCTGTGATCTGCGTGCTGCACGCATGAAAAACCGGGCCATGCGGCCCGGTCTTTGTCTGTGCCTACGGTGTTGAATCAACGCAGGTCGTAACGGTCCAGCTCCATCACCCGCGCCCAGGCGGCCACGAAGTCGCGGACGAACTTCTTCTCGCCGTCCGCGCTGGCGTAGACCTCGGCCAGGGCGCGCAGCACCGAGTTCGAGCCGAACACCAGATCCACGCGGCTGCCGCTCCAGCGCTGCGCGCCGGTACTGCGGTCGCGGCCGCTGTAGCCATCGCCACTGGCGACCCACTGCGTGCGCATGTCGAGCAGGTTGACGAAGAAGTCGTTGCTCAACGTGCCGACGCGATCGGTGAACACGCCCTCCTTGCTGCCACCGAGGTTGGTGCCGATCACCCGCAGGCCGCCGACCAGCGCGGTCATCTCCGGTGCGGTCAGTGTGAGCAGCTGCGCACGGTCGATCAGCAGCGCCTCGGTGGGCACGCTGTAGCGACCTTTGACGTAATTGCGGAAGCCATCGGCATACGGCTCCAGCACGGCGAAGGACGCCACATCGGTCTGCTCCTGGCTGGCATCGGTGCGGCCCGGGTTGAACGGCACGCTGACCTCATGGCCACCGGCCTTGGCCGCCTGCTCGACGCCGACATTGCCGGCCAGCACGATCAGATCGGCCAACGAGACCTGCCCGCCGCCATTACCCTGGAAGCCGGCCTGGATCTTTTCCAGCGCGGCAAGCACCTTGCCCAGCTGCTGCGGCTGGTTGACCGCCCAGTCCTTCTGCGGGGCCAGGCGCACACGCGCCCCGTTGGCGCCGCCACGCTTGTCCGAGCCGCGGAAGGTCGAGGCCGAGGCCCACGCGGTGGAAACCAGCTCGCCCGCGCTCAGGCCGGCCGCGCCGATCTGCTGCTTCAGCGCGGCGATGTCCTGCGCGCTGAGCGTGGTCTGCGGGGCCGCCGGCACCGGGTCCTGCCAGACGAATTCTTCGGCCGGGATCTCCGGGCCGAGGTAGCGTGCACGCGGGCCCATGTCGCGATGGGTCAGCTTGAACCACGCACGGGCAAAGGCATCGGCGAAGGCCTGCGGATCGGCCAGGAAGCGGCGCGAGATCTTTTCGTAGGCCGGGTCCACACGCAGCGACAGATCGGTGGTGAGCATGGTCGGGCGGTGCTTCTTCGAGGGATCGTGCGCGTCGGGAATGATCGCCTCGCTGTCCTTGGCCACCCACTGGTGCGCACCGGCCGGGCTCTTGGTCAGCTCCCACTCGTGGCCGAACAGGATCTCGAAGAAGTCATGGCTCCACTGCGCCGGGGTGCGCGTCCAGGTCACTTCCAGGCCACTGGTGATGGTATCGCCGCCCTTGCCGGTGCCGAATCGGTTGGCCCAGCCCAGGCCCTGGCTTTCCAGGCCCGCCGCTTCCGGTTCCACATCGACGTTGTCGGCCGGGCCGGCGCCGTGGGTCTTGCCGAAGCTGTGGCCACCGGCGATCAGCGCGACGGTTTCCTCATCGTCCATGGCCATCCGGCCGAACGTATCGCGGATGTCGAAGGCCGCCTTGAGCGGATCGGGATTGCCATCCGGGCCTTCCGGATTGACGTAGATCAGGCCCATCTGCACCGCGGCCAGCGGGTTCTCCAGATCGCGCGAGTGGATGTCGCCGTCGGCGTCATCATCGGAGACCAGCACGCCGTGGTCTTCCTGCACGCCTTCGGAGCCATGCGCATAGCGCACGTCGCCGCCGAGCCAGGTGGTCTCGCGGCCCCAGTACACATCCTGGTCGGGTTCCCAGGTATCCGGGCGGCCGCCGGCGAAGCCGAGTGTCTTGAAGCCCATCGATTCGAGCGCGACGTTGCCGGTGAGCACCAGCAGGTCAGCCCAGGAGATCGCCTGGCCGTACTTCTGCTTGATCGGCCACAGCAGGCGGCGTGCCTTGTCCAGGCTGACGTTGTCCGGCCAGCTGTTGAGCGGGGCGAAGCGCTGCTGGCCGCGGCCGGCGCCGCCACGGCCATCGCCGATACGGTAGGTGCCGGCGCTGTGCCAGGCCATGCGCACGAACAGGCCGCCGTAGTGCCCGAAGTCGGCCGGCCACCAGTCCTGGGAATCGGTCATCAAGGCCTTCAGGTCGGCCTTGAGTGCTGCGTAATCCAGGCCCTTGAAGGCCTCGGCGTAATCGAATGCCTCATCCAGCGGATGCGAGCGGGTCGAGTGCTGGTTGAGCAGGTCCACCCGAAGCTGCTTGGGCCACCAGTCGCGATTGGTGGTGGCATCGCCGACGAGGGCGTGGTTGAACGGGCACTTGGCTTCGCTTTTCATGGGTATCTACCTGTGTACTGGCGAACGTGGCCGCCATCGGCGTGGGGGAGGCGATGGCGACGTCGGGAAGGTTGCCTGCACATCGGGCCGTGAGGCACCGGGATGAAGGCGTGCCCACACGTTAATCACTGCTGTTCATTCGGTACATTCGAATGAATCAACTAATGCGATAGGCGCAGGCTATTTCGAGCAATGGCCTTCAGCGCTTGCCGAACAGCCCGCCACCGAGCTTGAGCAGGTCGCCGACGCCCAGCTGCCCATCCCCGTCCTGGTCCAGCACGGAGGTCAGCAGGCTACCGCTGTTGGCGCTCTGCGCTTCCTGGCCGAGGGCCTGGCTGAGCTGGTTGGGATTGGCGTTGCCGCCGCTGGCGAAGCGCTGGGCGAGATAGGACATGACAATCGGGGCGAGGATGGCCAGCAGCTGGCTGGTCTTGCTGCTGTCCAGCCCGGTGGCTTGGCTCAGGCCCTGGGTGGCGCGGTCGGTGTTGCCGCCGAAGACATGGCCGAGGATGCCGGCGCCATTGCTCGCATTGCCGCCCCCGCCGCCCAGCACGCTGCCCAGCAGCCCGCCCAGATCGAAGCCGCCCCCGGCACTGGCCGGTGCATGGTCACGCTGCAAGGCGCCCAGCAGTGCCTGTGCGCCTTGAGGTTCCTGCGCATTGCGGCCCATCGCGCCGAGCAGCAGCGGCAGGGCAGCGCCCACTGCGGTGCTGGCCTGGTTGGGGTCGATGCCCAGCTGCTGGGACACCTGCTGCAGGCCTTGGCCCTGCTGCAGTTGCTGGAAGAGGGACGCGGCAAGTGATTCGGTATTCACGGCGGACTCCAGGGCAGGGATGGGAACCGCCCGAGCATAGCGCCGTGTTCACTACGGGAATGCGAAGAATTCACGCGGGCCCGCGCGGACACCCGACCAACGGTCGGGTGCTACCGGCTCCGTGGGGAGCCGGCCAGCGGCCGGCACGACCGGCATGGTTAGAGCAGCGTCTTCAACCGGTACAGCGCTTCCAGTGCCTGCTTCGGGGTGAGCTCGTCCGGATCGATCGCGGCCAGCGCATCCTGCGCGGCGGTATTGGGCGCGTTGAACAGGCCGAACTGCTGCGGTGCATCCAGCGCCTGCGCGGCCACCACGGCGGATTGTGTCTCGTGGCTGCGCTGCTCCAGCTCGGCCAGGCGACGCCGCGCCTGGGCGACGGTCGACTTCGGCAGGCCGGCCAATGCGGCCACCTGCAGGCCGAAGCTGCGGTTGGCCGGGCCATCCTTCACGGCGTGCATGAACACCAGCGCGTCGCCGTGTTCCACCGCATCCAGGTGCACGTTGGCGATGCCGCTGGCGCCGCCTTCGTGCTGTTCGTCGGCCAGCGCGGTCAGTTCGAAGTAATGCGTGGCGAACAGCGTGTAGCAGCGATTCTGGTAGGCCAGATGCCGTGCGACCGCATCGGCAAGTGCCAAGCCGTCATAGGTGGACGTACCGCGGCCGATCTCGTCCATCAGCACCAGCGACTGTGCGCTGGCGTGATGCAGGATGTAGCTGGTCTCGGCCATTTCAACCATGAAGGTCGACTGCCCACGGGCCAGATCGTCGCCGGCGCCGATGCGGGTCAGGATGCGGTCGATCGGGCCGATCACCGCGCGGGTGGCGGGCACGAAGCTGCCGATGTGGGCCAGCAGCACGATCAGTGCGTTCTGGCGCATGTAGGTGGATTTACCGCCCATGTTCGGGCCGGTGATGACCAGCATGCGGCGGTCCGGATGCAGGTCCAGATCGTTCGGCTCGAACGGCTGCTCGCGTACCGCTTCCACCACCGGATGACGCCCGCGCTCGATCTTCAGGCACGGCCCGGTTTCCAGTTCCGGGCGCGCCCAGTCCAGCGCCTGCGCGCGTTCGGCGAAACCGGCCAGCACGTCCAGTTCGCTCAGCGCGGCGGCGCACTGCTTGAGCGGCTCCAGCCCGCTGGCGAGGATGTCCAGCAGTTGTTCGTACAGGAACTTCTCGCGGGTCAGCGAGCGTTCCCGCGCGGACAGCACCTTGTCTTCGAACGACTTCAGTTCTTCGGTGATGTAGCGCTCGGCATTGGTCAGCGTCTGGCGGCGCGTGTAATGCACCGGCGCCTTCTCGGACTGGCCCTTGCTGATCTCGATGTAGTAGCCGTGCACACGGTTGTAACCGACCTTCAGCGTGGCGATGCCGCTGCTGATGCGCTCGCGCTGTTCCAGATCGATCAGGAACTGGTCCGCATGCGTGGAGAGGCGACGCAGCTCGTCGAGCTCGGCGTCGTAGCCTTCGGCGATCACACCGCCATCGCTGAGTTTCAGCGGCGGGGTCGGGGCGATCGCGCTGGCCAGCAGATGCGCGCATTCGTCATGCGAGCCCAGTGCATCGTGCAGCGCGATCAGCCGTGGCGAATCCAGCGGTGCGAGCACCGCGCGCACCTCGGGCAGCAGGCCCAGGCCATCGCGCAGCGTGGAGAAATCGCGCGGGCGCGCCGAACGCAGCGCCACGCGGGTGAGGATGCGTTCCAGATCACCCAGTGCACGGAAGGCATCGCGTACGTCGCCCTCGGCGCCGCGATCGATCAGCGTGGCGACCGCATCGTGGCGGTGCACCAGCACCTCGCGCAGGCGCAGCGGGCGGTGCAGCCAGCGCCGCAACAGGCGACCGCCCATCGGCGTCACCGTGGTATCGAGCACGCCGAGCAGGGTGTTGCGGGTATCGCCATCGACGCGCGTATCCAGCTCCAGATGGCGGCGCGTGGCCGCGTTCATGGCGATGGCCTCGCTCGCGGTTTCGGTGGCGATCGCGGTGAGGTGCGGCAGGCGTTGCTTCTGGGTTTCTTCGACATAGCCGAGCAGGGCGCCGGCCGCCGCGGTGGCGCGCGGCTTGTCGTCGATGCCGAAGCCGGTCAGGTCATGCAGCTTGAAGAAATTCAGCAGCTGGCGGCGGCCGCTGTCGGCATCGAACAGCCAGGGCGCGCGACGGCGGATGCCATTGCGGTACTGCAGGAAGGCCGGCCAGTTTTCTTCATCGGGCACCAGCAGTTCGGCCGGCTCCAGGCGGGCCAGCTCGGCTTCCAGCGCATCGTCCGAATCGACCTCGTTGACCAGGAAACGGCCGCCGGCCAGATCGGCCCACGCCAGGCCATAGCCGTTCTTCCCCCGCGAGAGGGCCATCAGAAGCGTGTCGCGGCGCTCGTCCAGCAGCGCCTCATCGGTGACGGTGCCGGGGGTGACGATGCGCACCACCTTGCGTTCCACCAGGCCCTTGGCCAGCGCCGGGTCGCCGATCTGCTCGCAGATCGCCACCGACTCGCCCAGCGCCACCAGCCGCGCCAGGTAGCCCTCGTAGGCGTGCACCGGCACACCGGCCATCGGAATCGGCGCGCCGCCGGAGCTGCCGCGCTGGGTCAGGGTGATGTCCAGCAGCCGCGCCGCCTTGCGGGCGTCGTCGTAGAACAGCTCGTAGAAGTCGCCCATCCGGAAGAAGAGCAGCAGGTCCGGGTAGTCGGACTTGGCGGCGAAGAACTGCTTCATGGCGGGAGTATGACCTTTTAAGTCATTGTTTTCCATGGAAAATGTATATCTATCAGTAGGTTAAAAGGATGGGTCAAGTGACATTTTGAGACACCATGGGACGGTTTGAGGCGCTCTAAGCCGCCAAAAGTGTCCATCTGGTGTCCATGGAAGTTGCCAACCCCGAAACCGTGTGTCCACGGACGTTTTGCATAGTACAGTCGGCGTGTGCAGCGCGAGCCATGGACACAACCAATGTGTTCACGACAAGGGTGACAGAGATGATCAAACAGGGATACCGCCTCAACGAGCGGCAGTTGAGGGCATTAACAACCAACGAACGACCGGCTCTGGATATGCAGGGCAAGACGGTCATTGAACCAAATCCTGACCCCAAACCCTACCGCTTCCAGGATGGAACACCGGGGGCTCCCACCGGCTTTGGCATCTACGTAGGCAAGAGCGGCAATTCGTTTGAGATCCGCAAGCGAATGGGGGAACGAGTGATTCGCTTGGCGTTGGGTTCTGTTGATGACATGACGATTGCCCAGGCGCATGAGAAGGCCCGAGTGCAATTGGCGTACATCATGGAAACAGGGGGCGAGAGCCCCAAGCGCCGGGATGAGCAAATCCGACGCGAAACAAAAGCGAAGCACATCACTGTGCGCGAATGTATGGATCGTTACATCCAGCGCATGGAAGCCCAAGTTGAAGCGGGGAAGCGCAAAGCCAATAGCGCAAAAGCAATTCACAACAGTCTGGCACGGCTTGCGCGCGATGAGGTTGGATTGGCTGACGTGCAGATCCGTGATTTGGACCAAGAGCAAATCGCGAGGGGTTGGAACGCATTGCGGACATCGGCGATGCTTAAATCAAATCGGATCCCTGCCGAGATTAAGCCATTGCTTGCCAAAAAAGAAAAATGGTGGGCGCTGGCTGTGGACGAATACACAGCAATGGGTTTGAGTGGGAAATACATTCAGCGGGCAAAGTCCGCTGGCATTGAAGCCGTTGAGCATACATTTGCCGACCTCAATCGCTCTATCGAATTGGTTTTGCGGCAAGAGCGTTTGGACGCCCAGCGTGAGGGGCGCAAGGTGGTGATTGAACACAACCCCGTCGAAGCGCTGTTTGATTTGGAGTTGTGGCGTGGGGCAAAAGAAAAGCGTGAGCACTACCGCAAAGCGCAAGTGCGCAATCCATTGGGGAAGGAGGACGGCTCGCTGCCCGCTGTTCTCAAAACATTGGTGTTCCGTCGCAATTTGCAAAACAAGCATAACGCTGTTGCGGTTGACTATTTGCTTCTGACATTGCTGTGGGGTGCTCGCCGGAATGAAGCAGCGCAGTTGCAGTGGTACGATAAAGCTGGCAAAGATGACATCGCGAACGAAAAGGTTTCGTGGGTTTGGCTTGCAAACACACCTGAAAAAATCAACCCCACTACGAAACGTCCTGGCTCCCAAGTGTTTTTCCACGACACTAAAAATGGCGAAGTTCGTTTTTTGCCCGTTGCATACTTTGCTGAGCGCGTGTTGATCCAGCGCAAACAAGATGCATTGGAAATCGAGCAGCAATTGCCGACAGATCTTGTGCGCGCAGAGCAGGGTGTTCGTGAAGTTAAAAAGGAAACAAACGACTACATGCGTATTGCCAAAGCTCAGCGCGAAGTGCACCGCGTTGAGCAAAAGGCGGAACGGATGAAGTGGGTGTTTCCCGCGCGTTCCACGCGCTCCAAAGACGGGTACTACAGTGACAGCAAGTCCATCATTAAAAATGTCCGTGTGGATGCGGGAATGCTCGATTTGCGCCAAGAGATCGATGTCGGGCTGACTCCCCATGATCTTCGCCGAACATTGGGGCGCTTTGCGGAAGCGCTTTTGACCGGCCGTATTGTTTCAGACATGCTCAATCACAAAGTTCACAACGGTACGGCAAACGTTACTGATCTGTACAATGAGCAGGAATGGGGTGTGCTGCGTGATGCCTTTGCAAAAGTGGAGGAGGTAATGATCTCCACCAGTCCGCGCGTGTGGAACATTTTGAAAGGTACAGACAGGCCTTTTTTGGATGAAGTTAACGACGCGCCCCCTGCTGTGCATTCGGGTCAGCGTGGCCGCAAAATCAAGGACGATAGCGAGGAAGAATGATGGATAGCCTGTTGTTGGTTCAAGCAGCGTTTGAAAAAAAGAAGTGCAGAGAGCACACGGTTGAAGAATTGCGCGTGCTTTACAGCGACGTGCGGGATTTCAAGCGGTTGGTTGAGGATGCGAAAAGGATGGATAAGCGAACCGCCGACACCACTTACACAGCCTTTGCACATTCAAGATTTCAAGAGTTGAGGCGGAACTTTAGCTTTCTTGATGAGCGGCTTAAGTTGCTCGACAATGACGACATACGAAGGTCGCGCAGTTGGATCTTGGAGAACTTTTCCAATGCGCTGACCGTGAAGCGCAAGAACAGTCTCACAGGTAAGATGGGTGCGGTGATTTCGAGCCTGTCGTGCATACTTGACGAAATTCAAAGCATTGGCATTGACTTGCAAGTTCAGGAGATTTGAATTGAACGACATCACAATTCAGCGCGATGGACCGCAGTATCAGTCATTACGCAACGCTGCACTTGAAGAAGAGATTGAACGTGCACGGGCTGGATCAATTCAATCGGTAGGCCGGGAAGCAGCGGCGTTCTATCTCAAGATCCACACCCGCACGCTCTCGCGTTACAACGCACAAGGCGTTGGTCCGAAGTCCACCAGTCTGAGCAGCGGAGGAGGGATGGGGCAATCGGCCAAGGTGTTCTATCGCCTTGAGGATTTGGATGAGTGGCGCGAGGGTCTTTCGTCCTCATCATTCAAAGAACGCAAGTTGAAGATGGAAGCCGGAGCAAAGCACAAAGAAGTGGAAACACTGCGACTTGAGATCGAAGTCAAAGAGCTCAACGCAGAAGTCGCTCGACTTAAAAGGCTGTTATCCAAGAAATCAATGGGCTTTGCTGGGATCAACGACGCAACCGCAGATATCTCATGGGTGCTGGACGAGCAGGGACGCGTCCTGGGCACGGTATACGACCTTACCGACACGCAGGTGCAGTCCGCGCTCAGGAAGGCGCAGGTTGAGCGCTTGACGGCGCTGGAAGCCTTGGAGCTGCAGTGGGCTGATATCAATGCGTTCGTGCAGTGGGCAGAAGCCGTCCATGTTGCTCTGACCTCTGGAACGCAGGATTTGGACGAGTTGCGCGTGTCCAGGGTCCAGCGGCACGAACTGATGAGTCACGTTGGATGCGGCGATGGCGAAGGTTGACGAACAACAGCGCCAAGCGCTGGCCCAAGCACCTGGGGATCTTCACCTGACCGCTGCACAAGCCGCTGTGTTGATGCAGGTCAGCACCAAGACGTTGCAGCGCCTGCGCAATCAAGGTATGCCGCCGCCGCCCATCGGGGAGCGCCCTGCACGCACTGACGAGCGTTGGTCCACTACGCCAGTGCGCTATAGAAAGAGCGACGTGGACGCATGGCTACAGCATCCCGTAATGCCCAGCGTGCAATTGCATGCGTTCCAAATGGCAAACGGGATCATCGTGAACCACACAAATGTTCTGGACGACAGCACAGTTGTGGGCTGTATTTTTGATTTGCTCACAGAGTGTGTGTGGGGTACCACAGAAATGATGATCGAAGCACAACAGGCGTTGTTGGATGAGCAACAGCAGCAGCGTGATGTGGTGCAGGAGCGTATTGCTGCGCAGGAGAGGAGCGTCATCACGAACGCATTGAGATAAGGCGGCGTTAAGCCCCAGTCCCTAGTTGTCCCTTGCAGTCCATTGCAGCCCCCAATTTGGGGGCTTTTTTTTTGTGGCCGATCAACTGCTGCATGCGCATCATATTCACTCCTCAACTGCAAAGGATATACGAATGGCCGTTTACAGCTTTTTCTGTGGAAGCAAAATTGATGCGCACAATAAATCGTCGGCTGAATGGATGGCGTTGTTCGCAGCAAGTGATGCGGCGTTTGTGGCCGCAATTAAGGCGTTCTCAACGCACGACCATCCAACTCCGCAAATTCGCAGCAGGCGCATTAGGTTCTTGATGCGGTATACGCGGTGCACGGTGTCGCCAGACGACAATTGGGTGCGCTACTACATTCGTCACTCGGACCGATCATCTATTGTCCAGGGGTTTGGAGACTACTGGGAGCATAACCGGAATAATTTTTTTCAAAAATAGTGGCTCGAAAATGGGGTTAGTTGAAAAACGCAATACAAATTATTCATTAAGTAGGGTGATTCAAATGTGACCCTACTCAATGAAATCATTGTGGCAGTAAGGCTGTAGGTAATGAGTTGGTGAGTGGGGTGATTGTTGAGATATATATAAGGAAAAAAGCAGAAATAAGCCATAATGACGTATTCAAATGAAAGTTTAATTGAGTTGACCCTACTCACCCTACTCAAATTGTTTAAAAGATATATGTGGCAATGGTTTTGGATGAGTAGGGTGATTTCTAAAGACCCTACTCAACCCCTACTCATTGCCCTACTCACGCAATATTTTGTCTTGCAGAATATAGGGTAAAAATCGGCTGATCCTTACTGCTGCAATGGATTTGGGCTGTTGTTTGTGGATTGAAAAAAAACGGCCGCAAAAGTGACGGCATTTGACATGATATTTTGATTTGAAAACAATCCGAATCCTTTGTGGTCTAAGCCTTTTGAATTTTGTCTTGCAAAATACTATTGACAAAAGGAAGTTATGTATTAAAACAAATTCATGTTTGAATTATTTCGGAGGATGTATATGGGCGATGTTCTGCAATTCACCGTGGCGAAAAAGCGTAAGCCATACCGGCGTCGCGCTCGCCCACAAAAGGTCAGTCGCACAATGCGGTTTGATCAGGAGAAGTTGGCTTTATTAGAAGAAGTTGCACGGCGCAGCGGAATGACGGTTTCACAATACATCCGTGAGCTTACCGACTTGGCCGTGCGTGACACTTGGCTGTTTGAGTCCACCAAAAAAGCATAAATAAACCGCTTGGCTGCTACCAAGCGGTTCATAAGAGGTATAACTATAGGAGAAACAAATGTCTACGAACACACTATCAAATAGTGCAGTTGTGTCAACCCCGTCCCCCACGGTTGTAAAGCAAACCAAGCCTAAGGCTGGTCAGCCGAAAATCAAGAAGATCAATAGCGCCAATATCATCCCATCAAATACACCCGCGTGGAATTGGTTGAATTATTTGAACAGTGGGAAGTGTGGCGATTGGGCGAAGGCCAATGGGCTGGCGTACAAATGGAACGGCGTGTTTTGGGATACGGTATCGCTGTCCGAAGGCACCGCGTTGGCATCCCGGTTCCTGTTCAATCATATGCCGGACAAGGCCACCAACGCCGCGTCCATGGACTGCTTCAAATTCGCCGTCAATTCGCTTGAACCACTTCCTGAGCGGGACGGATCCACCTTTGTCATCGCTGCAAAGAACGGTTACCTGCACGTGGGCAAAGATGGTGCGATTTCAGTTCTCCCCGCCGACAAAAAGCTCGGGCTCACGTTCGGCGTAAACGCCACTGTCAGTACGTCTTACAACAAGCGCCACACACCTCAAGCGGTTCCCGCCAACTCGCTGTTTGGGCGCTTCCTTGCCAGCGCATTGCCTGATTTGGATATTCGCGCCCTGGTGCAAGAGCAGTGCGCCTTGACGCTGATCCCCGGTCCTCATCAGCTGGTCTGGTGGTGGGTGGGCACCGGAGGCAACGGCAAGGGCGTGATGTCGTCCATTGTTCGCGGCTTTCACCACCGCACGGCGCAAATCTGGCTGGATAAGTGTGGCGAGCCGCAAGCGTTGGCAAGCTGCATCAATTCAAGTCTGATTTTCACTCCCGAAGTGAAAAGGGGCGCACGCGGTATCGATCAAGAGGCATTTAAAGCGCTCAGCGGCGGCGATTTGCTGACAGCCAAATTCTTGTATCGAGACATGATTGAATTCGTTAATACATCCTGCCACATCGTCAGTTCCAACGACGAACCCATGATTACCGACGCAACCGACGGCATGTATCGCCGCTTGTGTGTGGTGAAGTGGAACCAACGCCACGGCACGTACGTCAAGATCCCCAACCTTGCCGAACGCATTCTGAAAGAAGAAGCGCACATTGTTCTCGATTGGCTTTTGGAAGGGGTCAGTCGCATTGTCAAACGCGGTGGCTTTTTGCCAGAAAACGAATGGCCCGAAGCTACACAGATGTTCAAGAAATCCATTCGTAATAAAAACGATTGCGTGGGCGCGTGGCGTGAAGAGGTGGGAATTGTTCCCGACGCCCAAACCCTGACACCCAAGAAGGATGTGTACAAGTCGTACGTCCAGTTCTGCGAAGGGGATGGGCGCTACGTGCTCAATGAATCCCAATTTTGGACGCGCTTTTGGGCCATGCCGGGGTTTGAACGCCCACAGTCTGCGCGGGGCGACACACAGCGTATTGCGGGGGTCCAGGTCAACTGCGTACGCGCACGCATTCCTGCGGAAATTTCTTGGGAACTTCCAACTGGGGAAATCATTGTCCAACGGCCTATCAAGAGCGCGCCGCCAACTGTTGAACCAAAGGCGGCTGACAACGAACCGATGCTGATTACGCTGCCCGATAAGGACTTTTCCGATGAACAGTGGAGCTTTTGATATGTGCACTAATAAAGACATTGAAGAAGCTTTTTGCGCGGCATTCAGTCATCTTTTTGATGACGGTGATGAACTTCTGGAACGGGCTAAGTGGGTTGCACGTGGTTTCTTTTATCTTGACGATCAAAAGGTAGGTGGCAGCGCTACCTGGGATGCTCTTATTTTGCAGCGCTATGAATTCAAAGTGGGGCATGGGAAAACCACTCCCGAATTGGATGTGCGATTGCTTGAGCTTGTTTACAGTAAGGCCAATCATGGACATGCAATCAATCTTCTGAACACGTTGAATAAACATTGTGCGCCCAGTGGCGTGGGGTAACTCAATTGCAAAGCAGAACAAGAACCAGCCGCCGAAATGCGGCTTTTTGTTTTTTGAAAAAAAAGTAAATTTCATTTTTCTTTGAGCTTGACTTCCAATTTTCCGCTCGTTTAATGATTTCACGTTAATTGGAAATATCGACATGGATCATGAAGAGGATTGGTGGGACGACCTGATCTCAGCGGAACGCTTTGCTGTGCATCGTGTCAACGGTGAGGTGAAGATTTTGCTGCACCACGATTTTGATGACTCTACTATTGAGCTTCAAACAATTGACGACGTACTTCACCGGATCCGACAAGCGTTGGAGCGTGGAGTAATCATTCGTATCAGTTTGGAGAAATACATATGAGCGCTGCAAACGAACTCAAGCAAGAGATTGCAGAGAAATTCTACGACCAGCTTAAAGAACGTCGTTCCGTCTTGGACTACGGGTTTAACGAAAAGGAAACGCCCTTGCCTGTCATCGGTGGATGGCCCATCGGATCCAGTGGCTATGCATTTAAAGATTTTAACGCTCTGCAACTCATGACTGTGGCGCTGGACCGTGGTTTTACGAGCGCAGTGTTTATGAAGTCTGAGCAGATCAAGAAAAACGGCTACTACATTGCAAAGGGTGAAGCCAAAGCCACAAAAATTGAGAGCACATACAAGCAGGAAGACGGCGAATTGAAGTCGGTGATGTCCGTTTGCTTCAACGGCGACCAGATCAAAAATCTTCCAAGATCTGAGCACACACGTGTGTGGCAGGGCCGCGCGGACAGTCGAAATGCATTCCTGGAAGATCTGATAGCGAAGTCGGGTGCCACCGTATCCTTTGACACCAACAACGCGCCGTACTACGAGCGCTACACAGATACGCTGTATATGCGTCCGCAATCCGAATACGCATCAAAGCACCCAAAAGGCGTAAGCGGCTACTACGAAGACATGATGTTCCTGTTGGCCGACTGGGCAACACACCCCAGCCGTTACCAGGGCGTTCAACCTGGGGAACAGGGCAGTGAGCAGGACAGCCAGTACCGCCTTGGACGCCAGTTGGCATTGCTGCAAATGGCAAGCCGTTTGGGAATGACCTACGAGCCCGACGACAGCGGGTGGGCGAAAAACTACGTCGAAAGCCGTCCCAACTGGCAAGAGTTGGAGCGCGCCGGACGAGCTGCAGAGGCCATTATCAAGAACATTGGTGTTCCTGAGGTCCAGCAGGAACCAGTGCGCTCAAAGGTCTGGAAGCAGGAAGCTTCGGAGGCGTTCCGTCCGACCGTTAAGCCCGCCGAGCAAGACCAGGCTCAACCGCAGACAGATCCTGTTCAAAAGTTCGTGGACGAAAAGATACAGGTGGTTCACGTCGCCGATAAGCCCAGTAAAGAAGTGGGGAAGTCGGTCAAGAGTGCGGCGGGCAAAAGAATCAATGGCGTGCGCAAGAAAGAACAAACACTGACAATGTGAGGTGGCAATGAGTAAGCAAGACGAAGCGCGGAGCATTGCCGCCGAATACATCATCGAGCAGATGCAGCAGGGTGTAATCCCGTGGCGGCGCGACTGGAAACAGCAAAGCGCCACGGGTGCGTTTGGCAGCCTTCCGTACAACTATGCCCGTGGCAATACCTACCACGGCAGCAACGTCATGATGCTCATGATGGCGCAGGCTGCACAGGGGTATCAAAGCAATGGCTGGCTGACGTTCAATCAGGCAAAGGCCCTGAACGCAACTGTTCGCAAGGGTGAAAAGTCATCCAAAGTAGTCCGTGTCATCAAAGTCAATGACAAGCAAGGCAATCCAGTGCTTGACGAAAATGGTAAACAGAAAATTGCATTGATCACGTCCGCAGTGTTCAACAGTGAGCAGTGCGATGGACTACCAATTCGTGAGACTAAAACACCAAAACCGGTTGAGTGGAGCCACGAGCAGGCCGAGCGCTTGATGCGCGACAGCGGTGTGCAATACCGATTTGGCGGGAACGCGGCGTTCTATACGATGGCGCAGGATTTTGTTCAACTTCCTACCAAGGAGCAATTCCGAAGCATGGAGGGGTTCTATGCGGTTGCGCTGCATGAGACAGGACACGCCAGCGGACATCCAAGCCGGTTGGGTCGAGATCTCTCCGGCAAGTTCGGATCGGAGAAGTACGCCAAAGAAGAACTCATAGCTGAGTGCTTTTCTCTCATTGTAGCTGATCGATTGGGCTTGTCCATGGACCGCGATTACGATCCCGGCAATCACATCGCGTACCTACAGTCGTGGATCAAAGTGCTTAAGGATGATCACTCCCTTATCTTCACTGCCTTTGCAGAAGCTGAGAAGGTGGCGGCGTTTTACAACGTCAAGGAGTACACACGTACAGCCTTTGAAATGGAGCGGGACGACAATGAGGTGCAACCATCGAGTGAGCCCGCCGAGCGACCAAAAATTCAGGTTGTTAGAGGCCCGAGAGCCATTGAAATGGCAGTGTGATTACTGGGAGATTGAGTGTGGAAAAGCCAACATTTGAAGACGAATTGATGCTCACCCGAGGGGTTAAGGAAGCGGCGAGGATGTACGCACAAACGCGTGAGCAATCTGACTTGAAACGGATGGTGGACGGTGTGTGCGAACTCGTGGGTTTACGCTTCCGTTCCAAGGTCGTGTCGGAGGAGCCTTCCCACAGTAAAGATGTGGTCATCGCACGGTGTAAAGGATTGAGCGATGTGGAAATCGGCAATGAGATCGTGTGCTGTAAAGGTGTTGGTGGTACCGAGTTCAGGCGTCAACTCACTGAACGTTACGCGGACCTGATGGACTTGAGCATCCCCACTTTCATGCCAATTTTGTGTGACATTTTCATGGGGCGACTATCGAACCGTTTCAACCTGGGAAGCAACTATGTGGCGACAGTTGAGCAAGAGGGTGGGGAACGGCAACACATAAAGATCGCCAACATTGACGGTGACCGCATCGAGTTCAACGTTCCAGCGGACGAAGAAAATCGCTGGTTCCTACCTTCCAAGGAAATTCGATTGGAAGGGTCAGGCAACTGCATCACGTTGTCGGCCGCATTGTCACAGATGAACTTGAGTTACAAAACACGAAAAACGACGCAACAGCAGATGTTGATTTGACAGGTGAGGGCTATTGACAACCCCTTTCGATCTGCTTTTCTAAATGCAATTCACTCTAGGAGTTGTATATGGAAAATCTGACCCTTCAAGACGTGCGTGTCCTGTTAAACGTATCACCAACACAGTTGGTGTCCGCGCAAGACGCCCAGGGGCGCACGGCCCTTCATTGGGCTGTTCTCAATAAAAGGTTCGATGTCGCTGACGCACTTGTTGCATACGGGGCAAATCCGCTCGCAAAAGATAAGCACGGGAAGACTCCAATGGACTACGCCGATTGCCGTGTGCTTGAGGAGCGTGAGTGGCGCTTGCGCACAAGCGTGATCGCGTTTTACTGGAAGTCGTATGTGCAGCAGATAGAGAGTCCCGGCCAACCTTTTGCGATACATCCCTCTCAGTATGTACGGATATTTGATCAAGAGCGTAGAAAGATCTTGGCGGATGTTCAGCGAGCTTGACAAAATTGCAAAAGGTGTTTGATTAAATTTTTCAATACGAAGGGGGTGTTATGCGTTTAATTCTTACAGCATTTGTCTTGGGTTCGGTATTGATGTCCGGTGTTGCAGTAGCTGGCTCTAATACATCGTCAAAAAACTACAGCCGCGAACAAACACTCACGGTTCGTGACATTCAGGAGGGTGTGGTCGTCATGGTTCGCCCCGTGCACATTGATAACCGCTCCAAGGTCAATACAGGGACGGCTTTAGGGGCTGCAATAGGAGCTGGCGCAGCGCAGAGCGTCAAGAACCGCGACGCACGGACCGCAGCACGGATTGTTGGCACAACCGCAGGTGCTGTTGCTGGTGGGGCCGTACAGCGCGCCATGACAGGTCGCCAGGGGGTGGAGATCTTCATTCGCACACAAGCACGTAATGGTCAGCAGAGCGTGATCTCTGTCGTCCAGGACGCCGACGTTGACATCGAGCAAGGGCAGCGGGTGTTGTTGAGCGGCAGAGGAAAAGACCTGCGCGTTATCCCCGTGCCAATCGCATATCAGTCGCGATGAAGATCGTCCATGTTGAGACTGAAGCCCCCGATCATCGGGGGTTTTTTTTATCAAGTCTAAGGCTTGACAATATTGGGTTCCATGATTGATTGGAATTACATCTAAGAATAACAAGGGGGCTTTATGAACTACATGCGCAAGCAATTGGCGAAATACATTTTATACGTGGGTCTGCCGCTTTTTGTTCTGCACTACGCGGGCGAGGCGTTTGAGAAGGTGGACACCATTCAAGTCTCGCTTCAAAACATCAGCGAACGCGCAAACGGCGGTTGATATGTTCAATTGGGCTGATATCGCTGTTGTGAATGCTATGAGTCTTGCTGCGTTCGGCTTCTACTTTGTTGCGGCAGTACGTTACGGGGTTCGCCGAAACTGGAAATCATCATTGGCAATGGTAGCCTTTTCCACAGTTCCATGGGTGGTCATCATAACCGTTGCAAAGACTTGTTTTTGGTTTTGTGAAGACCTCAATGCACTGTGGATCACATTGGCTGCGCTCAAGCTGTCTTTTTGGTGGACCAGTGCTGTGGCAGTTACCTGCGCGCAGCTGCTTCCAATAAAGGCAATCACTCTTCCGGCATTGTTTGCTGGCATCGCGGTAGCGGCCTTCGGGAGCGTAGTTACCTTTATAGAGCTTTTTCAGAGGATTTCATTGTGAGAGGAGAGCGGGGATGGAGAGACTTGATCGAAACGAATTGGCGTTGTCAAAGGCGATAGCGCGTCAGCCCAGTTGTCCTGAAGCCGTGCGCTGGTACGTGCGCTTAGCACATGAAGATTTTCCTGGGCGCGGGAACAAGATTTGCCAACACGCAATGGGCAAGATGATCCTTTTGGGATCCGAATACATTTTGACGATGATTGACGCAATGATGAGTCGGGGTGAGAAATTGCCGCCGCATGTTCTTCGGTTGATGTGTAAAGAAGGTTTTTTGCAAGGTGCAATGGATCCCAATGCTCTTCACCTTATGCAACGCATTCTCGATGAGGAGGGCGCGGTCGCAATGTATGAAGTTGAGTCAACGCTACTCGCTGCGGAGGCTGTTGAATGTATGGAGGTTGTTGAATTGCTTTCCTTGTATATATCAAAGTGCCGTGCGGCCCAGGCGGTTAGATTGCAGCAGAGTGTCGCGTCGAATGAAGGTGTTGAATGCCCAAGGCGAAGGATCTGATTGGTAATTGCACGTATTGACAATGTTAGCAATTGTGATTGTATGAGTTAAGGCAAGGGAGGGTTTTATGAAAAAGAATACATATTTCTTGTGGAACCATGCGTCGGGTGCAAGTTTTTGGCAGCCTAAAAAAGTCCACGATTGTTTAATTCGGGAGGAGATGACTCGCCGTTACATGAAGATGATCGGTTGGACAGGGCTCAGAAAGAATTTCACTAAAGCCGAGTGGCTGAGCACAAAAATTATGGGGGTGGTATGACTAAAGTTGGTGAGAAAACTTTGCAAACGAAGAAGCAACGAGAAGGTTCTAAGGCCTTCTGCGGGTATCCAATGATGTACGAGACGATTTCGTATTACACGGCGTTGGACGATGTCGCGTCGCAGGAAGGCAAGCGTATGGCGGTGAAATTTCGGGAAATGGTCTGGGACTATATTGAAGATCCTTATTTCAATCATAAAGAGTTCATTCGCTTACGTTGCGATGCGCAGATGAGAGGGCCAAAAACAGGAAAGGATCGGGGCAGGGAACTTCGAGAGCACGCGATATCGGCGTTTCCAGATGCAAGACTTGTCGTTGAAAAGTTTGAGGCGCTGGCAAACAAGTACGGAGTGACGAAATCGAGCTTGCTGCGTTATGTGCTGCGTTCGCGTTTGAGTTAGAAAAAATTGAGCAATTCAGATAGGCCCCAGGTTAGGGGCTTTTTTTATGGGTCATCCTCCGGACCGCGCTCCCAATTTTCAATCCGCGCCACGGTCGCGGCCCTTCGGGTTGGATCGCTTGCCCTATTTGTCAAGTTGTGGGCTTGACAATATTCGGATCCATGTTTGATTGGAATTACATCGATGAATAACAGGGGGATTTATGAGGGCGCTGATTTTTATCATTCTCGGGTTGTTATCTGAGTCATCCTTTGCTCAATCCGCACGGGGGAGTTTTCTTGTCTCAATGACGATAGCTGAGTCGTGCCTCGTTCTTGATGCAGGTGTCTTCAAATGTACTGCGGGGATGCGGGAGCCTGTTGTCCGTAAAGAAAGTGCTGAGTTCATCAGCCAAGGATTGAAAATTCAACGATTGATCACTGTGATCATCTACTAAATCAAGGAGTTCTATGAATAAAAAATACGACAATAATCAAACCAAAGCCTACATTCGGGCCATCGCAGAGATTGACCCTGTGTCTGTGCGACGGGCGCTGATCAACAACGCAGATCCAAGTCCATTATTCAAAATTACAAATCGGGTGTGGACCGCACAACTGTTTGTGTCTGCGGACGAGGTGCAGGCGCACAACGCGTGCAGTCAGATTGATAAGGCGAGCGGATTTCTCGCCGACTTGCTTCCGGTTGATGACATGAAGTCGGTTAAGTGGTTGGGCCTGGCGGGATTCACGCCAATTTCAAGCGCCGACGCAAACGTGGTGCGCGTGGGCCCGGATTCGTACACCAACGCGGTGAGCGCCGCACTGTTCGACATGTTCGCTTCAATAGTGGTGTCCCAGCCGGACAACTACAGTGATGCCAAAATCGAGGAAATCGCCCGTGCACGTGACGTATTGCAAGTGTGCATGGACTTCAATGCAAACATCGCGGGATCAGACGCACGGGGCATGACCCTCTTGCACTGGTGCTGTGCTTTGTACGACGACCAAGAGCTCATTGCGCGGTTGGTCAAGTGGGGCTGCAATGCAGACACACCAGATCATGCGGGTGTAACGCCAATTGAAGTTGCGGCTCAGCACGGACATGTCAATTCGTTTGCGGGCCTGGGTGTTGAGCAGGTTGAAAAAACCAAACCTGTAGAGCCTGCCGACATTGCGAGCTGTCAGGACGAACCTGTGATCCCCCAAGAGGTTCCCTGTGAACTGACACAGCAGCCGCAATCAATGCTCCGGCGGTACATCAATGTGCTGTTGGGTCGAACTAGCCCGCTTGACAACACACAACACTGACCAGGAGGTTTGACATGAAAAACGTGATCTTTGCTCTAAGTGCTGTACCCATGCTTGCTATCGGTGCCCAATCATCCCCAATTGGATCGTACTTGTCCGTTTCCGAGACGTGCGCCTATCTCAGTGGAGAAGCGGCCCAATACCTCAATTGTGATAACGAACGCGTTGATCGACAGCAGTTGCCAATCTATTTCAGCGTCAAGCGAAATGCAGATGCCTACAGCGGCGAAGATCTTCCGTTGTGGTGCAACCGCGAGGAGTGCGTTGCAAACACAGGGCCGTTCATCATCACGGCAAATTATGGAGAACTGCGTCAATGGCCTTAGAAATTTCTCATGTTGTGGTGTTGACAATATTGGGATCCGTGATTGATTTAAATACAACTATAAATGGAGGTGAGAAATGATATATCGAGTTCTGTTAGGTGCGTGCTTATTGACTGTCTCGTGCTCAGCGATGGCCGTGTCAGTTGGTCCCACGTCGGCCGTGTACAGCCCATCCGAAACAACAGGGGTACTCACTGTTGACAACAGTAATGGGGATGGTGAGGTGACTTACCGAATATCTGTTGATGAGGTTGTGGTGATAGACAGTAAGTCTGTGCGCCAGCCCAGCAACAAGATCCGTTTTGCCCCCGCACTCATTACCGTGCAGCCCGGAAAGACTCAGACCGTTCGCTACCTGCGCGGTAGTTCAGGAGCTTCTGAGGAAGTCTATCGGATCAAGATGACCCAGCTGCCTAATCCTGGCGCGAAAGGAATTCAGACGCTTGCACATCAAGACTTGTCATGGATTTGGCGCAAAGACTCTTCAAAGCCGATCTTGGTGGGGCGCTTAAACGCGAAGCAATGGTCTGTGACAAACAGTGGTGACGCCACAGCCCAAATTGTGTCTCCAACGACGGGTGGATCCACTCAGTCTGGATTGATGGGGTACGTGCTGCCGGGTGAAACCCGTGTGTTTCAGGTGCCCAATCTCTCTGGTGGGCCGGTGAGCGCAATTGTCAATGGTCAACGGATGGAGATCAGTGAAAGATGAAAATTAACGCCACCGCATTCGCCGTGGCGTTGTCGTTGTCTTTCATCTTAGGGGTGGCTACAAACGCGCGCGGGGCAGACATATCGGAGACGACACTTGCAGCCATTGATATCAACGGCAAGCGTGTAAGCACCGTTGAATTGGTGCAGTTGTCCAGCAATGGTGCCATTGGATTTACCCGTGCGCGTTGGCAAGAGTTCGGCGTGGTTCTTTCAAGCGATGTTCCAGGCGAGGTGGTCTATACACTTGATATCGGCGCGCAAGTTCACTTCAATGGATCGACTCAAACGTATGAAGTGTCCGTTCCAGCGAAGTTCTTGCCCAATCAAGACATTGGCGCGTCTTTGGGACTTTCAACAGAAATCACCAAACCTGCAAAGGGAGTGATGCTCGGGTATGACGTCGCGGTGCTGCAACAGGAGTCACAAACGTTTGGCTCCCTTGGCTATGACATCCAATCAGACATCCTGGGCGGTTTTCTTCTGTATACCGCCCAATTCAATGTTGCGCCTTCCAGTCGCCAGCACAGCCGTGCACTGACGACGTGGAGCAAGGACTTCTACCAACGCCGATTGCAGATACAAGCCGGTGACGTATTTGCGACCAATCCCTATTCAAACTTGGTTCGCACCGTCAATCTTGCGGGGGTTTCCATTGGCACCGATCGGCAGTTGTCCGGATCTCCGTTTTATCCTGTTCCTGTCGTTGGCGGCGTTGCGGATACACGCTCCACGGCCGAGATCATCGTGAATGATCGGAGTGCATCAGCAGAGCTAAAGCCTGGCCCTTACCAATTCTCAAATTTGTCGTACACGACGGGACTGAATGACCTGTCGCTGGTCGTCCGTGATGAGTTTGGTCGTGAGGCGAGAGTTGTACGAAGCTTTTATGTGTTGCCGAATTCTTTGAAGGGTGGGTTGAGTGAATGGGGCGCGCAAGCGGGTCTTGTTCGTGAGGGCTCATTGGGCAACGAGTACGGAGCCTTTGCCGCAAGCGCGTTCTACGCACGCGGCCTGACGGACCGGTGGACCGTCAGTGGCGGCATCGTGCGGTCACAGGGCGAAACAAACATCCAACTGGGCAACACGTGGAACATGGGTGTCGGTGGCGCGCTGTCGTTATCAATCGCCAAATCCGGCTCGGGTTCCGCTGCAACAGTGGCTTACGAGCGACGCAGCAGGGCGTGGTCGGTCCACGCCAGTCAGACGCGCGTTTGGGGGGACTACTGGCAGCTTTCGGATCCACGCGGTTGGTCGTCAATCCCCATGCGAACCACGACATTGGGAGTGGGAGGCTTTGTCGGGAAGGTGTCCGGGGATCTCAACTACACGGAAATCCTGTACCAGGAGGAGAGGGCTGCACGTGAATATTTCACCGCACGGCTTCGCTACAGGATTTCGACAAGCGATGAACTGAGTTTGTACGCTCGGTACGAGCCTGCAAGCTCCACCAAGGATGTGATGCTGTCGTGGCGTCATCGATGGGGAACAACCACAAGCATCGTGATAGCCCGCGCCGCCCCCGACCTGACGATCAATGGCCAACTCAATGGAAGGGGTGTGGTTGCCGGTGTGCCGGTCACTTGGCAGGCGTCTAATACCGACATTGGCGCGGGCAGGACTACCTATGCATCGGGTTCTGCTCAGTTCAAAACGGCAGACGTGACGGCAGGGGCGTCAGTAGGGGCGTTGCCGATGGGGCACGCGCGCGCAAGCGGTGCTGTATGGATCGGGGAGGGCGGTTTCGTACCCACCCGCCGTTCTTACGGATCATGGGCTGTTGTGCGCGTTCCAGGGCAAAGCAACGTCAGCCTGACCGCCGCAGGGCAACGAGCGATCACAAACAAGAACGGCACGGCTGTTCTCACCAACTTGGTTGGCCTGCACCGCAACACAGCGTTTTTGGATCAGCGAACACTTCCTGACGACGTTCTCATAGAAAGCGGAAAGCTTGGCTTCACGGCTCCACGCCGAGGTGGTGCGTTGATTGATTTCCCGACACGCAACAACACGATGCGTCAATACCAAATTGTGCGTCATGGTGCGCCATACGCGGTTGATAAATTGGCCTATAAAGGCAGCGATGTGCGGGTGAGCGAAGGCTACTTTGTTTTGGATAACCCTGAGGCCAATTCTGTTGTTGTCGCCGTCACACCTGATGGATCGTGCGAGGCGGAGTTGGTGGTCGATGCAGATTTGTATTCTATTTCTGATATTGAGTGTAAATAAGCTTGACAGACTATATGTTTTTGATTAAATGAGTTGAGCGAACATTATCGCTATACTTTTTCAATCATTCTTAAGGGGGTAAAAATGTACAAATCAACTATCTTGGCATCTGCATTGCTGTTGGCTGCTTCTGGTTCGGCCTACGCTGCACAAAGTGTTTCAATTCCTGTCACTGTCAATGTGACATCTGAGTGTGACATTCAGAACTTTAACGGCGCAACTGTTATCGACGTATCGTTGTCCCAGCGTGGACAATCCGTACCAGGAAGTGTGTTTGTCACTTGCAACGACCAACTGCCTTACAAATTGGAAGCTGACACTTCTGCCGCTGGTGAAATCACTGTAACGGATGACAATACCGGTAAATCGTATCCAGTTAAAATCACCCAGGGCGTTCTGCCTGGAGGTGGCGCAATCTTTAGTACCGATGCAAACAGTGGCGCTATCGCAGGAGTCGGCAATGGTCAAAGCCAGATGCATCAATTCCAAGTTGCGTTCAATATGGATATGTCACAGGGTGCCCAAAAGGTTCCTCAGAGCGGAACGTACAGCGGCTCATTAGAAGTTACGGTGGTGTATTGATTGTAGTCAAGTGGGATGGATTAAAAGGACGCAGAAATGCGTCCTTTTTTGTCTTGACAATATTCGCATCCGTGTTTGATTGGAGGCACACCAATCAAATAGGGGGTTGTATGAATGCTAAGTCAAGTCGGGTTTCACCATTATTGTTCTTGTTCGTTACTGTTCTTTCACCTCTTCTTGGGGTTCTCGTTCAAGTCGTATCTATCTTCAATGCCTTTTCATATTTGCAGCCCCGTGATGTTCTGGCTTTACTTTTGACAAACGCCGTCTGCGCGCTTTCCATTCTGGCTATGGCAGCCCAAGGTCGCTACTTCATATTTAAGCAAGCAGTGTTGGTTGCATTGTTTGCGGTTGTAGCCTGTAACGCACTTATGGATCCGCAATTGGGTCATCTGGTGTTTGCAGCAGTTTTTGTGCTCGCATCACTGTTGAGCACAGTTCATTTGCACTTGCTTGCGTTGCTGCGTTCCGAGCACGACGGCAATGACAGCACGCTTCAAGCGTAAGGGGCGAACACTCATTCACCGATCCAAATCCATTCCTTTGCGAACTTCAAGCTTGACAATATTGAGTTCCGTGTTTGATTGGTTGTATATCAATCAATCAGGAGGTCGTATGGTCAGTAATGAACGTGAAGCGAATGAAATCGAGGGGTCTGGCGATAGGGAGTGGCTGACCGTCGTCGCGTTCAATCCCGCAATGTCATTCGATGAAGATTATGAGGATCAATTCGTCATCGAGCAGTTGAGTGCTGTCTGTAAAGTCGAGTACCTTGATGATGACGGCGACGAGTGCGTGGAATGGTTTGAGGCCGTCTTAAATGATCGGGGCCTGCACTTTGATGGTCCAGACTCTCTTATGGACGATGATATGGCCAGCGACTATCTGTATGAGTGCGTAAGCAGCGCTTTCGAGGACGCAATCGACTCGCGGATCTATGATTTGGGGTGCACTGTTGATCATCAAGTCATTCCCTCTACAGCGCGTGATGCTGAATTGACCTTTGAAATGGTTGGTGCATGCCAACTTCAAGAGTTGGCTGGCGGTTATTATTTATGCACGCGTAAGTTCGCAGAATTCGACTACAAGGGTCCGACGGTCCTAGAAGATCCTGCACCCTATTACTTCATGGAGCGTGACTCTGACTCCATAATCCCCGTTCACTCCATCGCCGACTATGTGTCTGTTGTCAACAATCTTGATGATGAATTCCAGCGCTTGCGGTTACAGCAACACGTCAGTGAAGTTCAACAGGCACCAACTGAGGTGCAACGTTCGGTTCAAACGCGGCGCATGTAGGCGAAGGACGCACTATAGAAAAGCCCTGCAATGCAGGGCCTATAGGTGATTGTCGGCGACCAGTGTGGTCTGGATGTCTGATAGATCTGCTTCGATTGTAAATAGCAACTCATTGAGTTTACTGTTTTCCAGTTGATGTCTTTTTGATGCATAAAGTGCAAGGTTTAAGGATTGAATCATGGATGCAATGAGGCTGACAAATGCAGGGCGGCCTTCATGCGATATTGATTTGCTGCTCATTAGCAGCATGGCTAAGGAGACTGCTCTCGCCAGCCTGTCTGTACTAGAAGCAATTTGGATTTCTAAGTCTTTTAGTATGATGTTGGGTGATTTGTCAGAGTGGAAGCCGAAGTGCATCTTCCCTTCAAGTTTGTTGTACAAGTTTATCGGTGTGGTTGCGATGATCTGTATAATTTCTTTGTCTACTTCTACGAATTTAAGCGCGTTATAGTCCAGTATTGACGTGAGCCCGTCCTTCAGAAGTTTGTCGGCTGCTGATTTGAGTGGATGGGCGATCGGGTGGTTGCTATTGAAGATCGTTGAACATGCTGTTGTTATTTTAAAGTCTGAAACGTTTGTTAATTTGTTGTTTTCAATTCCGTCCACTATTTCTTGAATGGCTTTTTCTGTTTTTTCACGGGTGCTTGCAAAATCGTATTGCGGGGTAATGCAGTAGACGTACAAAACCATTTCGTGCAACCCCCACGCGTCGAAGTTGCAAGGTGAGGGATTTGCGCTGGTTGATCGATGTTCTATACGATTGTGATGAGTTCGCAAAGTTGCTTGTATCACGTCTCTGCAATATTTGGTGTGGGCTTCCTTTATTTCGCCTGTTTCAATGGCTTCTTGGTATATCTCGTTAAATCGTGGATTTTGAAGGTCATGTTCCAGGAGGTGTTCTTGATAAAAACCCAGTTGTGCGATTTGCTTTGCGGTCATGCCGGGAAGCAACTTATTTGTCAGGTACGTGACAAATAAGTCATTCTTTTTGTAATCTGCCCGTGAATTCGGCTGGTCACCCGTTATGAGTAGGTATTCGTTCGGTGGATACTTGAGGATGGGTGTTTCCATCGCGTTGGCGTTGAATAGGTTGCATATCATTGCGTCGAGATTTCCGGAGTGCTTGTGTATAGCTTTGGTTATTTTGCTGATCTGAGCCAATTCAAATTCAGTGTCCGCCAGAAATTTAGCGAAGGCGGATGGCGAGCGGCTGTGCAGGTTTAATAGATCTTTGCAAGCGGACTCAATATCCATTTCTAGAAGGTGGCGGTGATGTTTTTCGTTTGGTTGATCGTTGATTTCCTGCGAAAATCTGTCGTAGTAATGCATGAGTGATTTGAACTCGATGCTATTTAACGTTTCATGCATATCGTCATCCAATTATTGTGTTAGTCCGATCATATCCGTTTGTGGGCTCAGATTCTTCCGTCAAACTCGCTAGACTTGACTCTATAGGCAGGGGCTCTATGGCTGCTTGCCAGAGCAGGCTAGCTTCTAGGTGGGAAGAGGTTAAAGCGTTCAGTAGGCAGGGTTAGTATTCTTACTAACGATGGCTGTACCATACCGGGCCACAGCCAAGGCACGAACATGGCCGCCAGTACCTACACCAAAGCCCACCCGCAGCCCGCTGAGGCCTGCGCCCCGGTCCTGCCTGTGAATGTTACGTGTGGCTTCCCGAGCCCCGCTGAGGACTTCTACGGCGATGGAGACGGGCTGGATCTCAACCGCCACTGCATATCCAATCCGGTCGCTACGTTCTTCGCCCACGCGGACACCGGCACGTCGATGGTGGGCTTTGGCATCCATCCTGGGGACACGCTCGTGGTGGACCGCTCGCGAACTGCACGGCATGGGGACATCGTCCTTGTGAACTGGGAAGGTGGGTTCACCGTAAAGAAGTTGGTTCAACGGCGCGGACAATTTGAATTGCATTCGTCCGCAGAAGACATCCCACCCATTATCGTGCCGCCCGACATTGAATTGGACGTGTGGGGTGTGGTCACGTGGTCCTTCACCCGTCACACTTGACAATATTGGCTTCTGTGTTTGCTTGAATGTATTAAAGGCAAATAAGGGGGTTGATATGGGGGTGTTTCAAAAAATTAAGGATTTTTTGACTGGCGCAGGTTTTGGTGGGGTTGCCAATGCCCCTTTGGTTGTTAAGTGTAATCAGCAGCCTGTTGCGAGCAATTCGGTTATTGATTTGGTGCGCGACAACGACATTGAAGAAGTTGAGCGGGTTTTATCAAGATGCTCCAAGTGGGAGGCTGCCGGGATTTTTATGAATGCGTTGGAATGCGGTGACCGGCTGGAAGTCCTGAGTTTGGCCGCGAGCGCCGTTGAAGAATGCTTTCTATTGCATTTCAGTACGATGGATCCAAATTCACCGGACTTTGAAAAGGGTGTTGACATTTCCATGGCCTTGGTTGGCATGGGTGTTCTTGATCGCCACACTAATATTGGCTACGTTCTTGCAAGAATTTACGATCTTGCCTTCCAGGAGTGCTTTAACGAACGTATTGAGCCATTGATAGTCGCCATAATTCAACGACGCAGTGACCTTCGCTACACCATGCTGCTTGATCAATTGACCCACTCGCCAGCGCGGCATGTGCACAGCGTTTTGCGGATCATGCGCGAGAATGGGTGTGACTTTAGTGGCGGCATTCCCGTGGCCTGCGAAACGTTTCTATTCAACAATTGTCCTGGGTTAATTTCAGACTTGGTTGAGTGGGGTGTGTATGTTGACCGCCCTTCACCAGAATACAATGGAAAGGGATTGTGCAGAGTGGTTGCAAGCATTAACTCGGAAGTTGATGAGGGCGAACGTCGCATTGCCGAACGAGAAGCCACCAATATCAACACGGCGCTTGCGGACGCCGGCCAGACGCAAGATGACGCCCCTAAGCAAAAAAGAAGGATGTGACTGGGCTTGACAATGTTGGCTTCTGTGTTTGCTTGAATGTATTCAATGCAAAAAGGAGTCGATATGGAAATGATTAAATTGGATAGTTCAGCGTCATGTGGCTGTGGAGACTTCAAGCTTGCTCCATTGCCTGCATTGATACAGGAGTGTATTCGCGGCCCCGCGCCTACTAAAACTTTTAAAGAGTGCAGTGTTGTGGTTGTGCATGATGAGGGTTGGGTCGTCGAGCCATACACTATCAACCAACAAATGAGAATGATGTGGGACTCGGTGGCGCGCAAAATGACACCGACGGCGCAGATGATCGCCGAACAGACTGCCGCCAATATCACCCAAGCGCTTTCTGATGAAGGCCTGATGCAAATCAAAGACACCCCTAAGCCATAGAGGAAGATGTGATGTCTGTTGTGCAGCCATTGATTGGATTGGTCGATGGGAACAACTTCTACTGTTCCGTCGAACGCATCTTTGATCCATCGTTGCGCAACGTCCCTATGCTTGTGATGTCGAACAACGACGGTTGCGCAATTGCCCGTTCAAACGAAGCGAAAGCCCTTGGTGTCACCATGGGGCAACCGATCCACCAAATTCCCTCGCATATCCGTAAGCAACTGCATGTGCGCAGCGCCAACTTCGCCTTGTACGGCGACATATCCGCACGCATTGCAACGATCCTGCGCGACCTGTTCGCCGACGTGGAGGTGTACTCCATTGACGAGAGCTTCGTGTCGTTCAAAGGCATCCGCGTGCAGGACAGGCGCAAGGTGGCCGCAGAAGCCCGCGCACGCATTCTGAGATGGGTCGGGGTTCCGTGTTGTGTTGGGATCGGGCCCACTAAGACGCTGGCTAAGATGGGCAACAAGATCGCCAAAGGTACGGAGCAGGGCGTGTGGAACGTCCGCCGCACCGACCTGGGCAAGTTCCCTATTGGCGACGTGTGGGGTGTTGGCCGTAAGTTCGCAGCACGCCTGTTGGCCGAAGGGATCACCACCGCAGACGATCTGGTTGCAGCCGATCCTAGAGCCATTCAAGACCGTTACGGAGTCGTTCTGGTGCGCACGCAAACCGAACTCAACGGAGTGCGGTGCGCCGAGCTGCAGGACGCTGAGCCCGAACGACAACAGATCGTTGTCTCGCGCTCCTTTGGCTCCGAGATCCACTCCCAAAACGACCTGGCGCAAGCAGTGGCTACGTTCGCTCAGCGTGCCGCCGAGAAGTTGCGGGCCCGCAAGCTGACAGCGCACGGGGTGTGGGTGTTCCTGCACACCAACCCATTTGGAAACGCGCAGCAGTACCACCCATCCCGTACGGTTCGGCTGGTGATGCCTACGTCCGACTCGCGGACCATTTTGGAAGCAGCGCAAGCCGCAACAGCGGCTATGTACCGTCCAAACATCGCGTGGAAGAAGGCCGGTGTAGGGCTTGTGGATCTGAGCGCCGAGCACGTCCAGCAAGCCGATTTGTTCGCCCAGGTGCGCAACCCCAAATCCGAACGGTTGATGGCCGTGCTGGATCAGGCGAACCAGAAATTTGGACGCGGCAGCATGTCGTTTGCTTCATCAAGCACAGCGCCAGACACCACCGCAGCCTGGGCGATGCGCCAAGAGCACTTGTCACGTTCCTTCACGACCCGTTGGGATGAGATTTTGACAGCGCGCTGAGCGCTGGCAAATCTATACGCGCAAGGGAGTGCGTGTGTGTGTAACCCGTGTCCCTAAAACTTTTGCTCTGTTAGCGTTCAGTGTTGGTTGTGAGTTGAGTTGATAGACTTTCAACCTGCCCCTTTTGCGGGCTGGGAAAAGGCAAGTGCCGAAGAAGTCCCGAGTTGAAAAGATCCTTCCGGCCATTGGCAACCTGACGGCGGAAGAGTGCTCGAAGTTGAAGCAGGCGTTGAAGGCGCGGGAAAGCCAGGTGGAAGGCTCCGTCGTCCTCCAAAAGCGTGCGGAAAACATCAAGGGCTGTCCGCACTGCGGTAGCGTCTCCTTCCAGAAGTGGGGACGCTATAAGGGCAACCAGCGCTTTCGCTGCCACGATTGCGCCAAGACCTTTTCCCCCATCACGGGAACGCCACTTGTCGGGTTGCGCCATAGCGAGAAGCACATCGCCAATGCGAAATGCATGGTGGCAGGGATGACGGTTCGCGAGACGGCGAAACGGTTGGGCGTGAGTGTTCCTACCGCCTTCCGCTGGCGTCATCGGTTCCTGGAAGCCATGAGCCAGATGAACCCTGTCGAGTTGTCTGGGATCGTGGAAGCCGACGAAACCTTCTTCAAGGAAAGTTTCAAGGGCCGGAGAAAGGACATGCCCCGTCCGGCCAAACACCGTGGCGAACCCGCCAGCCAGCGAGGCCTGTCGCGTGAGCAAATCCCCGTGCTGGTCGCTCGCGACCGCTCCACCGGCAAGACCTTGACCAAGGTGCTCCCCTCGCGCACGGCCAAGGATATTGGCAAGGCTCTGGTTCCCGTTCTGGCTACGGATGTTGTGTTGTGTTCGGACAACGCCAGCGCTTATCGCACGCTGGCCAAGGCCATGGAGATTGAGCTGCGCTGCGTGCCCGCCAACCCCAAGAAGAAGCGCAAGGGCGAGGTCTACCACATCCAGAATGTCAACGCTTACGACAGCCGCTTGAAGGGTTGGATGTTTCGGTTCCGGGGCGTGGCCACGAAGAACCTGCCGAACTATCTGGGTTGGCACCGCTACTTGGATGTGCCGAAAAACCGCCCGACACCTCGCAAGTTCCTCACGGGGGCGCTAGGGGATTAGTCCTGGCCATTGACACTGGCCAGATTTCCGGTAGAAAGATGAGAGTTCACTACCGAGAAGCCCCCATGGCTGGAAAACCTGTTGTCGCACTCGTAGCCGATCCGGCGGCTGTCTTGAAGGCGTTCAAGGACATCGACCGCAAGCGGCGAAAGCCTTGGCATGGGGAAGAGGAAGTTCGGCTGGCTTGGGTTAGCGCGCTGGAACAGGCCACCGGTCTTGATTTTGACGCCGAACGGCAGAAGCGCGACAGCAGCTACAACAATGTGGTCATCGAGTTCAAAGGCCCAGGGCTATTCAAGGGCAGCGACAAGAGCGCCAAGTTCATTGAGGCAACAGACAAGCGTTTGTTGCCCTACATCACGAAGTTGGCCGCCCAGCAAGGACTTCCCGAGGCCGACTTCATCGGCATTGCCATCGACGGCGAACATATCTGCTTTACCCAGGTGCGGGACGGTGCCATCCACGCCGGCCACCTCCTGCCGTTCTCGATCCAGTCCTTTGGTCTGGTAGTTGACGCTTGCCTGGACAGCATTCGCCCAGCAGTTGAATCCGCGAACCTCATCCGGGACTTTGGCCATGGCTCGCCCGTGGCAACCGATGTCATGCAAGTGTTTGCCGACGCACTTTCGGCGGCTCTAAAAGATTCCAAGCGTTCGAAGATCAAGATGCTTTATGAGGAATGGAAGAGCCTCTACGGTCAGGTTGCGGACCTGACGACAGACCAGAAGGAAGCCATCAACAAGACCCTGAACTTCACTTGGACGGGGCCGACAGAACAGAGTTTGTCGGGGCGACTATTCGTTATCCACTCCTATAACTCGCTATTGATCAAGTTGCTTGCTGCGGAGATCGTCTCTGCGCACAACCTTGCTGCGGAGAAAGCCCCCGCTGAAGCCATGTGCGCCCTGCTCACGCCAGACAAGTTGCTCCAGAAACTCGAAACGGACATCGAAGGCGGTCAACTTTTCAGTGCGTCAAACATCAATGGGTTCGTCGAAGAAGCCATCTTCAGTTGGTATCTGGAAGCAGGCAAGGACAAGCGCTTTCAAGCGAACTTGGTTCAGTCGTTGAAGGCGCTGCTGGGCAAATTGTCCCTGTATCGCACCGATCATCTGGATCGCCAGCGCGATACGCTGCGCGACTTCTACCAAGATCTGGTGCCCGAAACCCTGCGCAAGAGTCTGGGCGAGTTCTACACCCCCGACTGGCTGGTTGACTTTACCGTTGATCAAGTCAAGGACGGAGACTGGCTCGGTAAGCGTTATCTCGATCCCACCTGCGGGTCCGGTGCTTTCCTGATTTCGGTATTGAGGCGCAAGAAGAAGGAAGCAATGAGCAAAGGCCTTGGTGTTTTGCCCACAATCGAAGCACTTTGTAGCGAAGTGTGGGGGTTTGACCTCAACCCACTGGCGGTCCAAACCGCGCGCGTCAACTTCCTGATGGAGATCGCCGATCTACTCAAGCAAGCGCCAGGCACCACGGTTGAAATCCCCGTTTTGCTCGCGGACGCCATCTATTCGCCCGCGCCCGATCCAATCGACGGGCAGAAGGTAGTGCCATACGAGATCGGCAGTAGTGAAGCCAACCTGAAGATCAAACTTCCCGCAGCACTTGCTTTCAATCGTGAGCGCTTGGATGAAGTGCTTGAAGTGATGGGGGAGCAAGTCGAGCAAGACCAGGAGTTCCATACCGTCCAGGCATTGCTGCTGTCCTCGGGGCTTGTCTCGGACGAAGAAGGAAAGGAATGGGCGCTGCCGCTACACGAAACCTATGATCAGGTGCTCAACCTTCATCGCAAGAACTGGAATGGCATTTGGTTCCGGATCGTTCGCAACTTCTTCTGGTCTGCCACTGCTGGGAAGTTCGACGCCATTGTTGGCAACCCACCCTGGGTGCGCTGGTCCAGTCTTCCGGAGGCCTACCGCAATCGCGTCAAGTCGGTTTGCGAAGGCTACGACATCTTTTCCAAGACCAAACATCACGGTGGCAACGAGCTGGATATCTCCGCCATGATCACCTACACCACGGGCGACAAGTGGCTGAAGGATGGCGGCAAACTGGCGTTCGTTATCACCCAGGCTGTGTTCCAGAACCCGTCCTCGGCTGGGTTCCGCAACTTCCGGATCAATGAGACAGGCAATCTCGTGCCTATCAGTGTTGACGACTTGAAGGCCCTGAAACCTTTCCCGGACGCAGCCAACAAGACTGCGGTGGCCGTATTTGAGAAGACCAAGCGCGCACCGAAGTATCCAGTTCCGTATTGTGTTTGGGACGCCAAGGAAAAGGACGAGGTTGACACGCACGGACGCAAGAAGCGGGAAAGCCGGTCGATCAATCCCGCGTTGACGCTAGACAAGGTAAAGAGTCTTACGGTTCGCACCGACATGGCCGCCGATCCGATCTCTGGCGGAGGATCACCATGGGCAATCTTGCCCGCCGGCCGGTTTGCCATTTTGCAGCCCATGGCCGAAGTGGAAGAATTGCCTTGGGTTGAGGGTCGCAAGGGGATCACTGTTGACCTCAACGGCATCTATTTCGTCAGGGTTCTCGACGAGAACAAGAACGACAAACTTGTCCAGATCGAATCCAGGCCGAAAGCCGGACGAACAGATATTGGCCCTGCTCGTAAGGCGTGGATAGAGCCAGACTGGCTCTATCCACTAATCAAGGGTGCCGCCGACTTCCAGCCTTGCTACTTGAAGCCCGTCGAAGAACTGTTTGCGATCGTTCCCAACAAGGGGATCAAGAAGGCGGATTTTGAGAAGGCAAAACTTGAATACCAGTCGTTGAAGAAGACGAAGGGCTATCTTGATCACTTCAACAAGAAGGGAAACGAACTACTAGAACAGCGCTCCACTTACCGTGGCCGCATGCTGGCAATGGGCGCCCCCTACTACGCCATCTACAATGTCGGCGACTTCACCTTCAAGAAGTGGAAGGTCATCTGGGCGGAGATGTCCGGCAAGTTCAGCGCTGCAGTGGCTGGTAGTGCCGATGTCCCACTGATTGGAAAACGCCCGTATGTTCCGGATCACAAGATTTTCTTTGTGGCCATGGACGACAAGGTAGAAGCCCACTACCTGTGCGGCATTTTGAACTCGACGACGGTGGCTGAGTTCGTCGAGAGCCACAATGTTGCCATCCAGGTCGGCGACATCTTCAAGCACATGCGGTTGCCGAAGTTTGACCCGGCCAATCAGTCCCATGTTGACCTTGCCAGAGAGGTCGAGGCTGCCCACGAGGAAGCAGACGCAACGAAGCGAGGCGTGCTTGTCGATAAGATCCGTGAGGACGCCGACGCCTTGATGGAAACCTGGCTGGCTGGGCTACGGAAATCCGCTGCGAAGAAGGCCAAAAAGCGCCCTGGAAAGTAGAGAATTTTGGCCTAACTATCTGATTTGAAAAGGGCTTGGAATCAAGCCCTTTTTCTTGCGTGCGTTTGAAAACCAACACCCAACGCTAACAGAGCCAAAACTTTTAGGTGTTGGACGTAGGGATGGGAGGAGGCGTAGATGCTGGCAGTTTGGGCTGGCGGCGGCGGCGAACAGACTCAGGATTGGACCAGCTTGCGGCGACGTCATCCACAAGGTCATAGGCTTTATGTTGGCGTAACGCGTCACCTTCAATGCTTACCTTTTCTTCATTGCGCGCGGTCACGTAATCCTGCTGAAATTGTTCGTGCTGCTCTGGCCGCGACCATTTGAGCTTCAAGGTCTGAATGCTGCGGGAAACGGTTGCACGATCAATGATCACGTCTGCGGCCAGATCGCGCAGCACTTCTCTTTTGTACTCGGAACGCCGCAACTTGTTTTGCAGTTCTTCGATCAGTCGAGATTGCTGCTGGATCTTCTGTACGTTCTCCATTGCATTGCGGTGTTGAAGATCACTTAGACGTGCCTCCTGCTGATCAAGTTTGATCTTCTTAAGCTCGTTGGCATGGGCAGCGCGCTGCGTTGCTTCGCTGAGCAGATTGGATGTGTCCTGGCCGCTGCTGATAATGGTTCGGCCGGTGCTTTCGAGTAAGTTCATATGTATACCTCCCTGTCCGTTTCGCCAGCTATATCAGCAATAATTGACTCTGTCAACGTAGTGCGAGTTGCGTTGCTGAAAAACAATTTGCGCATAGCTTGACAATGTTGAATTCCATGTTTCCCTGAATTCATTACTACTAACAAGGGGGTTTCATGGGAATAATTGAATTTATCACTTTCTCTGTATTTGGATTTATTGTTGGTGCGTGTAGCTATACCGCATATTACTTTTACAGATTTCGAAAAAAGGGGGAAAGTCGATTAAAGACTGAGTCAATCGATGAGGATGCTGTCCAGGACGAACATGTGGTGTATGTTCTCAAGGCAATAGAGCAATCTGAGCGTAAATCAGTGGGTGTCTACTGGGCGCGTGACGCGTACTTGCGTCAGAGTCTTGAAGACTTTACTCAGATCGTTTCGGCGTGCGGTGACGTCAACTATGAATCGGGCGGCGTCGTCAGCGACAAGAGTCATTGTAAGAACGCCACTTTGTTGCACGAGTGCATTAAGGATGGGGCGTATGAATTCGCGAGCGTTTTGATTGGACACGGCGCAGATCCAAATGTTGGCCTTGAGTGTTTGGGTGAACCTACAGAGTATGAGTCCTTGAATAAGACACCCCTTCACTCAGCAGTCCAAGTTGGCAGGATCGACCTCGTAGAACTGTTGATTAAAGCTGGAGCTGATTACAGTGCGGTGGATAGCAATGGAAGCACGCCGTTGTGTGTTGCAGCGACCAACGACAACATTGCTATTGCAAAAATCCTGTTAGCAGCGGGAGCAAATCCGAATAGTGTGCACGAAACCGAGATCTGTCCGCTTCTGTGTACGAAGTCAAATGCGATGGCAAAGCTTCTTGTGTCTCAAGGCGCGGATGTAAATATGATGTTTAAAAATGGTTATCCGCTTCTATCCTTTTTAATTATCAAGAGAAAGCCGAATATTGCCCGTTTCCTGCTTAAGAACTATTCATATAGTTTTGATTTTCGCGACGGCGACGGTGAATTGCTAGAAAGGCATCCGCTGTGGGTGGCTTACTTCTGTAACTGGTATGAGATTTTCAAAGATCTTGCGGACGTTTCGTACTTCAACCAGCCTGGGGCGTTTGATCGTGGAATTCTGGAAGTCACGGTGATGGATGACAACTGTGAGTACGCCAGGGTTTTGCTTGAGCGCATGCTTCGGGGGAATTTCCAAATTGACGGCGAGCTTTTGTACTTGGCCAAGTCACGCCGAATGCAGGAGATGCTTGTTCAATTTGGTGCAGATCCAACGATTAAAAACCCGGAATACGGAATGAAGACATCCGATGAGTACATGGTCTACCGGGATCGTAAATTTGTGTGGCGTGATCTTGCTGATCGTGCTCCACGAATTGTGGCTGAGCACCAGCGTAAGTTGTTGGCCGACGCGGTAGGATTAGAGGATGAACCCAGTCGCGTAAAACGGCGCATGTAACGTCTAAAGAAAAGCCCGCATTGTGCGGGCTTTTGGTTAATAGGGACGTTAGTCTTCAAAGACAGTGGTGAAGCAGTCCAGTTCGTCCTCCGAGTACGTCGGCAGATCCGCTGCGGGTTCCGACTTCACTTCCTTGATGATGCGCTGTGTGTTCATTTGGTCGCGAATTGTGTAGATGGTGTGCGTGCGATTGCACTCGCGCAATGCCAGCACCTTTTCCAAGAACTCCTCATCAATGTCAATGCCTTTCGCTTTGCTGTTGCAAGTCATTGCGATATTGGTGAGGCTTGCACCGTCCTCATGATCCTTGGCAATCCGTGCCATGGAGTGCATAAAGCGTTCGTCAATGTCATGAAACTTTTTGGGTACTGTTTTCTTAGCCATCGTCGTCTCCAGTGGAAGGGGCCGATGTAGGTATATGCGATAAAAAAGTCGCGCACAAGCAGCCGTTAAACAGCACATCAGTGGATGCTTGGGTGGTAGTGAAGCAACCAACCACTAAGTTTTCGGCTGTGGAGTGGCCTACAACCCTAGCGGCTGTGGTCGGGCACAGGCTGAACCATCGTGCACTTTATGAGCATCGGCGTGCCGGAGACGTGGCCGTCGCCCGGGCAATCGAGGGTGACCGACTGTCCAGCGCGCAAACCGGCGAGCTCATCCTTACGGGCTGGGTCCAACACGGCCACAGGCCGGTTGTAGATCTCAGAGCCTTCAAGCGCCACGGAGGGCGAGCGCCTGTAGAGATCAGGCTCTTTGGCTACGACCCCCCTCACGCGAAGCCTCGCGCCCTTGTACCTCTTGTCAGCGCTGGCACTGTCGCGCGCGTACGAAGCAACCAGCACGCTGGACTCCACGGGAACTGGGGGCGAGGGGTTCCCAACAGCCGCCAGAAGCAAAACGGTCGAAATTAGGCTCATGTCGGTGTGTAATGGAGACTAGGAAGCCATGCTACACGCTGACGTTCGGAGAACGCATTGACCGCGCTTATTTTGACCCATGAACAGATGTTTGCGCTTGCTGACCAACTGTCCATTCGGGCAGTGGATGGCTCGATTACGTCCACACAGATCGATCAACTGGGCGCGCTCATCGATGCAGCGGGTGAAAGCAAAGACCTTGATTTGTTGATGCGTTGCGTTAAGGTGATCGGAGAGTTTGGCGAGTTGGACCACCAGCGGCATGGGTGCATGCTGCATTACTTCCACGCCAACGCTTTGGGATGGTTGTACATACATCGTCGTACCGATGACAACGCATTGTCGTGGAACCAGCCGGACAACACCGCTCAGATCTATCAATTGCGCTCGGCTATCGCGCATGAGGGCTATTCGGAACACTCAGCTGAGTATCGTGCGCAGATCCACTCCAACCTGGGTAACGCATTCAACAAGACTGGTCGCGTGTTTGACGCACTTGAACAGTGGCGAAAAGCCCTGACTCTTGACCCGATGCTGGCGATGGCGCAAGGCAATATGGGTGGCGCGTTGCTGTTCTATGCCCGCAACCTGTATGACTCGGGGCACAGCGAATGGATCTGCATTGAGGGCCGCGCCCAACTGCGCGGGGCCGTTGCCATTGGAGCGCATGGCGCTACATATTTTGAGGCCGCAGAACGCTTCCAATGGATGCTGGAAACAGTTGAGAATCGCATGGATCAGTACGGTATTGACCGCGATCCGGATCTCGCCTGGATGGACAAGTTCTCACTTGGCAGGAGCTACCAGGAGAAGCAGTATCGCCGTTGGTGCCTGGACAACAGGCTGTTCCTCAACCCGATGAACGATGGGTACACACGGTCTGTGGCCGCAACCGACTCTCTTGCGCTTCCGACCCATCGTGCGGATGGTGTTGGGATCTCGTACCTCGCAGCGTTCAACCAACTCAAGCAGGAGTACATCTACGCCCGCTGGTGCTTGTTCGCTGGGCAAGATGGACAGGCAACGCACCCGGCCGACCGCGAGGTAATGTTGTCGTCCAACGCCGACAGTGCGCGCTACAGCATCGCAATTGAGCAGACCAAGTCCGCGTTCCGTGCCGCCTACTCGCTGTTGGACAAGGTTGCGTACTTTGTGCGTGACCGCTGGGAGATTGGTGCTAAACGCAAATCGGCTGACTTCGCACGACTGTGGCGGACTGAACCCAAGAAGGGCACAGAGACAACCATTCGCCCGGAGTTTGAAGGCAGTCAAAATATATGGCTGCACGCGCTGTACAGCCTGTCCGAAGATATCTTCAACGAGGACATTAGACAATACGCATCTCCGGACGCTCAAGAACTGCACGTCGTACGTAATGCCTTGGAGCATCGGTTCTTCAAGATTGTTTGGACCCGCTCCGAGTGTGACGAAACATCAATGCACCACGACCGACTGTCGGAACAGATGACGTTGGACGAGTTCCAAGCCAAAGCCTTGCGTGTCTTGACCATGGCACGTTCTGCAATCGTGTACCTGAGCCTTGCAATGCATCGAGCTGAAGTGCAGCGTGCCGAAAAAGATAGTGCCCGATCCGTGTCGTTTGGGGTTCAGTCCATACCCGATGAGCTGAAAGGGTAGCTCACCCATCTTTATCCGTAATCCAAGATATCTAAGGCCACCACAGGGGAAAACGAGTGAAAAGGATCTTCGCTGTAGCAGCATTGATGGGGTGTGGAAGTCTGTCCGCCGCGCCCTTGCCGCTCTCAACGGCGTGCACGCTGGAAGAGGGGGCGACGCTCCCACCAACCTTTGCTGGGCACGACATGGTGGCGGTGTACAACGCATTGAAGTCGATACCTGGGAAGGACGAATTTGAGAGTGAGGCAGATCACGCCACACGCTCCAAGGACGCGGTTGCTGCACTTCCTGCGGCCATCGCTACGGGCCAACTGTGCGCTGGAAGCATGGTGATTAGGGCGCTGGACAACACGTGGAAGTACAACGCTGAGAAGAAGCAGTACGAAGGGGATGTGCTGTATCTAAAGATGCATCGTGTGGGTGGCTACTACGCTCCCCTTTATGGAAAGGAGACGAAGAGGCGTGAGAGTTCTTACATAGGCACCAATGCCTACGGTGTGAGTGCGCGCATCCCCAAAACTGAGCGGCAAACCTACCAAGTGGCGCTACCACAAAAAGCACTCATCACTGCTGTCTCCCATACACAGGGCTTGGAAACGGACTATGAAACCGTCGATGCCATTCTTCAAATGGAACCCGCAGACGCTCGCTCTTACAAGGGCCGTCTGACGCAGGTGTTCCAGTACGAAGTTGTCCCGCCACTCATCACACAGGACACTGAACGCGAATACCCGACTATTGATCGTCCAACCCACTACGAGGACGAGCAGCACTTCATTGAAGGACGCTTGCTCAAGATTGCGGTCGTGGACGTCCAAACCGGCAAGGTGCTCAAGGTGTACGCATTGGGAGACGGACAGTGACGTTCAAGCTCGTTGACGTTGAAGAGTTGATTGCACAGGCCAAAGCGTCGGGCGTAAGCAAGATCAGCGTGGACGTGCCGTTGCTCGCGTCGTACAGCAACGATGCGTGCGTGACACAGACCCAGTGGATGTCAGGTCCACACTGCACCAAGAACTACGCGTGGCTGCATGTGGACGGGGAGGGTGTGCCGTTTTACGCGGGATACGGGCGCGGTGCTTTTGCGTGGCAGAAGAACGGAGGTATCGCCTGGGAGTGGTTCGTCCGCGAACGACTTGGAGGTGAGTACCGCGTGGTGGTCCTGGCCGTTGGCATGTCTGAGGCTCATGCTCAAAGCATCTTTGAGCAGATGCTAGAGATGTACAACACGCGGTTGCTCAATCAGGCCAGCTTCCATCGTGGTATGGACTACGCAGCACTCAAAATTGAAAACGAGAAGAAGGCGGCAATCCGCCCGTACTACCGTATCGTCATGAGCAAGAAGCCAGCTGCAGAGATCTTCCAGGCGGCACTAACGGCTCAACAGATGCAGTACGACCTCAATCCCTACCGAACCGAAAAGGGCCGCTTTGGAGAAGTGTTGAAGGCCATGGACGCGTACCAGCCAATCAATACGTCCTTCATCACTTACATTATTGAGTGGCACATGGGACAGGATGATCTTGCGGCCGCACGTGACGCGCTGGAGGAGTTCAAGAGGCGTGCGCCACGCCACAACGACCACGACCGGGTGACGAGGCTGGACAAACTTGTAGCGCGCGGGCGCTTCTTCCGTCGTCCTCAGTGGTTGGGGCCGGTGAACGAAAAGGACATATCACAATGAGCTGGCTCACTCTTGCCGCCTTGGCAGTTGGCAGCGCCAACGCCGCCACATTGCCACTGTCGCAGTCATGCAATCTGGTGGTTGGTTCTTACGTCGGAGCACATGCCACTCGTGACCTTGTCAAGGTGCTCACACACGCACCTGTGCACGACGAATTCCTGTCCACTGAGCAGCATGCAAAGCAGATTGATGCATTTATCGCCACTCTTCCTCAGGGCGCGAAGGATGGACAACTGTGTGTCTCACCGAAGGACGGTGATGCCGCCTTTGGCTACGACGCCGACGCTCAAATGATGTGGGCGAACGTGGAAGCTGCGTCCGGCACGCGCATGTTCCGTACATCTGCTGGGCGGATCACGGTGCGGGATGTTGTGTCAGACGAGTGGGACACTGTGATCGCTGACCGCGTGATGACCAACGCCTTGGGGGCCAGCGTCGATGGGCTCAATTCCACCGGTAAGGCCGCATCGGTTGGCTTCACCACCGCACAGATGGATGCGTTTCACCGGGAACTTCCCTACCATCGCTTCAAGAGCGCGTTCGCTTCCAGGTCGATGTCTGTGCCAATGGATCCGAGTGCCGGCAGAGAGCTAAAGCCCCACGCCACCTTGGTGTTCCAGTACAGGTTGCGAAGCCCCTTGTTAGCTCAAGGGCTGGATGTCCAGGCCGCTACCATGGAAAGCCCTGTCAGCCTGGCTGTGGAGAAATCAGTGGTGCTGGCTGACTTGATTGCTGTCGGCATAGTCGATGGGCGCACTGGCAAGGTTCTCGCTGTGAAGCGGCCCACAGAGACACCATAATTTCTCGATCCAAACCTCAAATCATCTAAGGCGAAAGAATGAGCCAAGCAGAGTGGAAAAAAATTGATGAAGCTTGTCGTGCGGCATTCACTGATGAGCAGGTGCAGCAGAAAATTGCTTATGCATCGCAATTGCTAGGCTCCGGAGGAATGTCAAGGGAAGATGTTTTAAACCAAGGAGATCTGGTTACAAGACACCTTTGGATGGTCTATGAAGCGCAAGACTTGTTACACACTTGGAACGCATCAGCAGACATACAAGCCGTAAAAGACGAGGACAGTCTTCTGGGTATGGTCGATGCGGAAACGGGAAATATTGTAGCTTTTACGGCAGACTTTTCCGACATTGCTGAAATTGAGGTCGAATTGCCTAAGGGCAAGTACGCTGTAGCTTCGTACTCGGATCTGTTGATTGGAGTTTTCGACAGCTTTAATGAGTACCGAGCGAAGTGGGTAGATGCATTCGGAGACAATTCACAACAAAAAGCTCAAGGCGATGTTGACGGCATGGAGAGCATGGTTAACTCGCTTGACGCCATGTTGGATGCGGGCGGCGCGAAGGGGTTGATGCAGCAACTTGCGACGGAACGTCTCATCGATGCTGATGAAGATGCAAGCCAGGGTCATGATGTTCTGCGATCAAACTTAGATCAGATGAGTAAGATCGCAAACGCCTATAAACCGCCATCAACAATCTATGAGGCGCGCCAACAAGCAGCATCTGTATTTCGGGAGCCGTCGGATATATTTCTTGAGGGCGTGATTAAAGGTTTGTATCAACGCAAACTTGATGACATGGATGAAGGGGATCTACGACACAGTGCCATCGCAGCAATTAGAATTGCAAGCCGCCACTTGCATGAAATTGCCAACGTGGACTTTGATGAAAAAACTCAATTCTCGCGCATTCGATCAGTTGTCGATGATGATGGTGCGATTCAGTCCTACCAGTTGAACGGTCACCATGTTATTTTTGGTGATGAGCCATTGGTTGAGGGTGATGAATTTGTTGTCGATGGTGGTTTCGTCTATGACTCTGTGTTTTACGTTGACGCGGAAACGCGTACGCTCGTAGACATCGCAAATCGCATTTCAAAGAAAAGCGGTGAGCGGGAAGGCGAAGTCATGAAGTTTCCAAGCCTCATCGATCTTATTGAAGGGCGGGGGCATGATCACCTTAAAATTGTCGCGAACAATTTGAAAGTGATTGATGGTGTTGCGCTTGATCAGGTCAATCAATCCTTAGTCCTCGCATTGCAAGTTGCCAAAATGCAATTTAGGGACGCGGAGCTCGAGACAGTTGATGCGTACATTCGCGTTCGCTATGCAATGCGTGATAGCGGTGATGCAGGCTGGGTTGTAGCTCAGAGTGGCCGAGCCGTAATTGGTAAGCACACGGCTATTATGCTCAACCACACTGGCGGTACGCCTGACCAGTTCACTGACACACAAATTGCTCTTTTTGGTTGCAATGCGCTGTACTTTGTAAACAGCGATGGTGTGAGCAGGTTTGATCGGTCCGGGTCGTAATTGTGAGTGAAATTGAGCCGGTGTTGCCACCGGCTTGTTTCATCTGAGTAATTCACCAACCGCCTTCACCAACTCAATAAGAAGTTGTATTTTTGATGCTGGGGTTTGGGTTGCGATGAGTGCAAGTAAAACGATTGTTGTGTTGATGTCCATAATTTTATCCTTGTGTTCTTATGGTTGCATGCAATTCCTCTATTGAGTGTTGAGTGCCTGGGCATTTTACCTGCGGTGTTATAATAAACAACTGACCAGTGTGGTTGACAAACTTCCTTTTTTTGTTTGGCTGTATCGAGTCAATCAATTTAAAGGAGGTTTGCATGTACATCGGTTCAAGTTTGAAAGATGTTCAAGAAGTCATCGCGTCAGGCCGCAATATGCTTGAGCGCAGCGGCATAACCCAAAGTTCAGCGTTGCACCGCGCCGTAGATGGCAAATTCTACGAGCCGGGAGTCGTGACCGCGCTTGTCCAGGCAGGCTTAGATCCCAACGCACGTGAGGTCAACAAGCGCACGCCCTTGCACTACGCGCGCCATCCTGAGGCCATTGCGGAACTCCTCGCTAACGGCGCAGATCCCAACCTGGGTGACGTAAATGGTCAGACGGCCTTGCAGATCAACTTATCCAAGGAGAAGTCGATTTGCCGAATGGAGCGCGTCCACGCGCTATTGAACGGTGGGGCAGATATCAACCACGCAGACAACAACGGGGTCACACCACTTCTCTCCGCTCTTGAAGCACGACGCCCATCGGAGTTCATCGAACTGCTGATTGAACGGGGAGCGGACATCAACGTCCAGGATGTCGATGGGCAAGGTGTGCTGTGTTGGTCCACAGCCGAAGGGGATGTTGAGAACACAAAGCTTCTCATTTCACTGGGTGCGGATATAAATGCTGTTTCACGCAGTGGTATGAGCGTGCTCAACTACTGCGCACAATCAGGGCAATTGGAATGTGCCGACGTACTGTTGGACGCCGGGGCCGATCCGAGGATTGCAAACAGCTACGGGATTACCCCATTACATAATCTTGCAAGCTCGGGGCGAAGGGCTGTCAGTGGGATCGACGTAAATGATTTGGTTCATAACATGATGAAGGCAGGGGCGGACATCAACGCCCAGGATGTCGATGGGAGGACCGCACTTCATGCAGCTGCAAGGCATTTATGTATGGAAACGGTCGAAGCACTCATTGGGCATGGCGCGTCAAGCACAATCGTAAACAAACAAGGTAAGACCGCATTGGAGATCGCAAATAGATCTTCCGAGCAAACGAAGCAGGGTAAGTCAACGGCTGACGTGGCTAATGACTACAAAGTTCTATCGGTGATCGAAGCTGCAACCCAAAAGGCAGCTTTGCAAGAAGCCTTGCACATCCAACGCGACGAGCCACAGACAGCGTCACGATGGCGGCGTATGTAAAGCAACGGCCCGCTTTCGCGGGCTTCATTTTGGAACTACTATCAGCGAACCTACACGCGAAGGAGTGCGTATGACATCCCATAAAACACACCATGGTTCCGTGGCGATCTACCACGAATGCAATCCCGGCTCAGCCGCCGAAATGATCATCACTGGTGTTTTCAGAACATTCAACAACGTTGGCGGATACGATGGGGGGATGAATTTTTGTGGTGTCCTGGGGCTTGTTCCCAATACACAGCCGGTCGGAGAAGGGGCTAAGCTTCATTGCTTATGGATTGGGCCAATAAGTGAATCGTTACCACCTGCCTCATACAACTATTCAACCCCCAACATACTGTACGACTTCAATGGTTCAGGAAATCATTTTCAGAACAACGATCCTCGCTGGTTCCTTCCGTATGGATCAGTCATCGTCATAAAAGGTATTGAGTGCAATCCCTCTGCCTTAGAAGTTTATTACTTGAGTCACTCAAAATGGCTGTGGCGCTCGATTTACAAGATATCAAACCCTGCAAAGCGCAAAAGATTGCTCAAGGAATTTTACGACCACCTCAACGACCTTTGCAGTGCTGAAAGGAGGACGTTGAGAATTGAGCGGGGACATCCTACGCGAAGTAATGGCGGTGAGTTCTTCGGAAAACGGCTTGACAATCAGTAAATATTTGTTTGGATGAGGCTTTCTATCAATAGGAGGCCTCATGCAAAGATTGAACGACAATGATTTGGCAAAGTATATCGACTCAAGCACACCCGATGATCTATTGGCATATTTCGCGGAGCACAACGTCAACGACAGAATTACGGTTGAAGTGGGTGACCGATTTGGAGTTGAAGAGGGCGCTGACGCAACTTTCTATGGAACAGCGCTAAGTTATGCTATTTGGAGCAATAAGACCGGTGTGGAGCATATCCGTACATTGATCCACGAGGGAGCGGATGTGTCATTTGAAGACAACTTGCAAACCACCCAAACCCGGTCAGCGGTGCAGTTTGTGGATGAGGAAGGTGACGAGAGGGGACGCATTGAAATAAATCTACTGCGAGACACCGAAGGCGAAAAAGGGGCGTTAATCAATCGAACGCACCAGCATTGGAGGCAGCGCGACCGGACTGATGCAGAGGTGGTAACCATGTTGCGGCAAGAACGCTTAGATGTAATTGCAGACTACTTTGAGTCGCGTGATCCGAACTCTCAGATCACCGTAGAGTTCCCACGGGATGACATCCGTTACATTGGTCCTGTCGCTGGTTTTGCTGCATTTGACAGTCATGTTCCGAACGAGGCATTCAAAGCTCTTATGGAACGTGGCGGTGAAATAAACGCCGTGTGCCGCATTGAAAAAATAAGCGACACCCGTCAATACGACCAGGACGCTGTTCTACACCAATGCTCATCACCCGCCAAAGTGCAGACTGCCTTGGATGCCGGGGGCATGCCAGACGTACGTTTGATCAATGATGTATTGAGCCTTCCCCACTTCAATGCTCCTGGACGATGGGAGCTCGAGCAGCGTTTGGTCAACGTGGCTTCTGAGCAGTTCCAGGACCGACATTTACACGAACTGTCCAACCCAAAAGTTCTTGTCGATTTGTTGATGATGGGGCACGACGCGTCTGTACTGAACGCCGACGGACAATCATTGATGGTCAACGCTGTCGTATCAGGTGACTTCTTAAGGGCTGATGCATTGCGGGAATTTGGTTTGCCAATGAATGGGGGGGCGGGTCAGCACCCGATGGATCACGTGGTCAACAAGTTCAATGAGGATCTTGCATATTCCAATGGATCGGTTCTGCATCTTGAGAGTAGATGCAACCGTTGTGTTGATTATGTTGTAGAGAACTCCGAGGATCCAACGGCTGATTTGGTTGGTTACATGAAAATGGCGTATGGGGTTCGGGAGAGCAAACTTCAATCCCTCTTCGATAAAGGCGCTGACTCAAGCCAAGTGGATCTAGCGGACATCAAAGATGAGCGCCTACAAGGAATTTTCAATAATCAGCAATCCAATATTCTTAATAGGCATATCGGTAGCCAGGATGCATTGATATCTAGGCAACAGCGGCGAATGTAAATTGGTTGTTTAATTTTCAAAGAGCCCGCTTCGGCGGGCTTTTTATTTGCCCGCGAAAAATAACTTGACAATGTTGAAGTCCGTGTTTGATTGAAACCATATCAATCAATACGGGGGTGGTATGAACCAACTTAAATATCTGGCGGCAATGGCGTTGGCTCTTGAGCTTATATTGGCTTTCATTGTCATCCACAATGCGATTGTTTTTACGACCTGGGCCGACATCGTTATGCTGTTGTTGTTTGTCGGTGTGGGTTCCAATTACGCATGGATCAATGTTGTGGACACCTTAAAAGACTATGCGTTGGCCGCGCTTGCGTGCTACACGGCATGGACACTTGGCGATTTTTGGCACGTTACTCTTGTTGTAATGTTCCCCGCAATGCTGGTGGTGAATGGGTGCATGGCCCGGTTGGTGCAGAGGGCTTTGGTATGAACGCACACCTTTATTCTCTTCTGGAACTTGCGTGCAACAACATGGACGATAACGCGCCTCGCCTTGACTATTTGGGTGCGCCCCAAGCGATTGTCCGCTCTGTATTCCATTCACACCAATCTGAGTTGCATGAAAGATTGGAGAATGGAGCGAAGATCAATCCTTACGACGCGGCAACACTCCTGCAAATGCACAGTCATGCACTGTATTTCGGCGATGGCTCATGCGATCCGCCCAAATGGGTGTCGGATAATCGGTGGCCGACGCATCAACAGCAGTGCGACCATTTGATTGATGTGGTGCGCAGGCGACAACGAGGAAAGCTGCAGGATGCAATCTCCGACGTACAACATGACGTTGAAGCTCCAGCGAAAAGAAGAATTTAAGAGCAAAAGAGTAAGCCCGCTTCGGCGGGCTTTAATTTATTGGCATTTTATCCCACTCTTAAAGCCGCTTGGGGCTTGTTAATGTGAAGCACAATAAAAGGTATTGACAATATTGGCCCCTGTGTTTGATTGGAGGTGTATCAAACATTTGGAGGATCAAATATATGTCAAAATTGTTATTGAGTGGTTCGCCTAAGATGTGTGCTTGGGTGGCAACCGCCAAAAAAAAGATTGCTGATGCAAAGCGCAGGTTTCAATCAAACAGATCAATAAAGGAAATGGAGCGTGCGCTTGCAAAACGCCCGGTCGGTTTGCGATTGGCGCGTGCCATTTCAAAAGGCGATGTTGGGATGTTCCGGTCGTTGATAAGCATAAACCCATGTCTTGCTCAACAACACACTCCACTGGGGACAACCGAATTTCTCACGATAAACGAAATTGTCTGTTCTTACTCGGCTGATGTTGAGCCATACAAAGAAGAGATGATCTTGTTGGCACTCAAAAGTGGGGCTGACATCAACGCGCGTTTGCACGGTAAGAGTTTTACCGCTTTGGAGTCCGCAATCTATTCCAGAAACATTAGACTTATCCCGTTTCTTATCAAGCATGGTGCGCGACCTGTAGACGGTGAGGGGGGCGATGTTCTTAGGAGTGATAACATTTTGCAGGAAGTTTTCACAATCAATCGCTCGTATCTTGCTGTTAAGAATTGGACACTTCTCCTGGAAATTGTAGACACCTTTGCTTCAATTGGACTGGTAATGAATTGTTGCAATCCAAATCAGTTGTTCATTGAATTTATCTACTCTGATCCTCCCTCTGAGATTTACGTTGCAGTTGTCAATCGCTTGGTGGAGTCGGGCCTGAAGACTGATGAGGTGAAATTCGACCTTTGTTGGCTATGGGGGTTGCTAAACGAAAAGATGGACGGTTCATTTGATCTGACCGTACTCAGAAACAGTTTTATCGAGAACTTGGCTGTAAGTGGTTTTGAATTGATTGATAGAAATAATATTTGCAACATCAACATGTTAACCGTCCCAACTGGAAGGCGCCCCGCAATTAAAGAATTGATTTCTCAATTCAGTGCTGCAAAGGCAATTGTGCAGGCTAGAAAAGAGAAGGAAAATATCTTGCACGAACTTGCTATCGCTTCGGAAGATATAGAAGTCCGACCAAAGCGCCGCATGTAACAGCAGTTCATAAGCCCGTTTCGGCGGGCTTTTTTGTGCTTGACAATGTTGAAATCCGTGTTTGATTGAAATCATCTCAATCAAATTAGGGGGTTTTAATGAGCTATAACCAACAATACTATAATCAAGAATATGTTGATGGATTAAAGAAATTGCATCATGCCCATGTGAGTGCGGTTGAGAGAATGTGGTTGGGACATCTATTGTTCGCCATTGTCGCCGCTATAAGCTTGGGGATTTCTGTGGGTATTCTTTTTTTATCACTTTTATTATCAGTGCCGATGACTCAACAACAATCCAGCCAGGGCGTTGCTCCGCAGTCAGAAAGCGCTAATGGACAGCGTGTTGCGAATGAAAGGCAGTGAATGCAGTGTAAAACAACGAGAAGCCCGCTTTGGCGGGTTTTTTGTTGCTTGACAATTTGATCCGATCTGTTTGATTGGAGTTGTACCTATCAAACACAGGAGGCTGTATGGATCAACACAAATTTGCAAATATCATGGAGAAATCATCGGGGCTGGATCTTGAGTTTCAGCTGGCGCACGTTTTAAGCGATTGGCGCAAGTACAGCGAACGACTCAAGGAGTACCGCCACTTGCTTGGTGAAGTGGAGGATATCAACGCCCCAAACGATAACGGCTACACCTTGCTGCACATGGCGGCCATGCAAGGGCATACCCATTCATTGCGAGAGTTGGTGGGTGCAGGAGCCGACATCAATGCAGAGCACTCTGAGACACTGACGCGACCACTGCACACTGCAATGTTTGAGGATCGGCAGGCCAGTGCGATTCAGTTGATCAACCTGGGCGCGAACCTCAATGCAACTGACAGCGAGGGCCATAACGCACTACATATCGCAGCGTCGTACAACCTTAGTGCAGTTGCCCAGCTAATAATTGAAAAAGGTGGTGACGCCACTGCACAGAACAGCAAGGGTGATACACCGTCAAATCTTGCACTACATCCTGAGTTGCGTTCACGTTTGGATGACGCATTGGCGGTTCAACAACGAGAAAAGCTTGTCGCGGCCGTTGAGGAATTGGAGACAGTGCAAGTTCAAGCTGTACGACGACGGATGTGACCCAAAGCCTATTGCAATCAAGCCCGCTTTCGCGGGCTTTTTTGTGGCTTGACAAATTTAGGTCTTCTGTTTGATTGAATGTATTCCAACAGCAAACAAGGGGTGCATATGAAAGAAGTGTCGTGGCAATCAAATGGAGATAGTCTTGTTGTAACCGTCCCTTACGAAATCAAAGATGATTTCCGTGCGGAATTCAAGACGGCAAAGTGGAGTTCCAGTGATAAAGGTTGGTTGGTCGGTGACAACAAACGAAACCTCAACAAACTTCAAGAATGGGCGCGTGGACATGTCAACGAAAAACTGGACATGATTAAAGATGGGTACGAGCCTATCCTGGAAGGCGCTGAACTGGATCGCGCTAAAGCTCGTATTGCAGAGGTGGGTAAATACCACTTGTCGTACGAGCAGGCGCAGCACTTCTATGATGAGGCGTTGTCCAACATTGAGCAATTCAACCAAACGGGTGGCGACCTAAGCACCGAAGTCAGTTCGCTAAAAAACACCATGGAAGTCGGCATTGCTCAGGACAATGGGAAGATTGCGCTCAAAACCTCTTTTGATCTGAAAGACGCAATCAAAGGGACATTTCCAACAGCCAAGTGGGACGGAGAAGGTAAATCGTGGGTCATTGATGACGTGCCGGGCAACCTTGAAAAGGCTGAGCGTTGGAAGGATCTTGTTGATCAATCGGGGATCGGTTTGGCTCAATCACTAACCAAGCAGGCCCAAGAATTAGAAGCACGCTTGGCAAAAGCTAACCCAGTCGCCCAGGTGTTGAGTAGTCCGGATGTGCATTCTGTTCTCAAAACAGATCAATCCAATGCCGTTTTAGATCGCAATGCCGTACGAAAGTTCTTTGAGACACATGATGTCAACGCTTCTTTCAACGTCCTGAGTTTGATTGACAATAAGGAGATGACACCCTTGGCTTTTGTGGCATCAAAGGTGATGTCTTTCAAAGACGAAGAGCATGTATTGGATGTCATGAGCGACCTGATCGAATTGGGCGCGAATGTAAATTCCATCGTTGTAATCAAGCGTTATGGTGATGGTGATGGTGATTTGGACTATGATTTTGAATGCAACAAAACTACTGACCTCGTTGATATCGCAAATGGTGGCCAACGAATTAAGTTGCTGGTAAAAAATGGCGCCCCAGTCAAAGAGAAACACGTTGAATTGATGATCCGATCAAGCGGTGATCCAGAGCTGATCGCTGATAAGTATATTGACATGATAAAACCACGGCATTTTATGTGGCTTGGAATTCATGAGGATGGTTCCACCTTGCTGGAAAAGCTTATTCTTGCAGGCCATGACGTTAACGCCCAGGATCACAATGGTGATACCGCTCTCCACTATGTTCGGAGCATTGAGCATGTGAAATATCTGGTGGACGCTGGTGCGTCAATGACCATTGAGAACAATGGGGGTAAAAGTTTCCTTGACTTTTGTGATGCGTCGTTTGTAAAGCGAAATGCAAGCCGTGCAGGTGTGCAGATCATGAAAGATCTAGGTATTGATTTGAATTCGACGGATCAAGATGCTGGTAACACTGCGCTGCACCTTTTAATAATGAAGGGTGACGGATTGGAAGAAATACGAAATTTGCTAGACGCTGGGGCGGACCCGGAGGTTCGAAACAACAGGGGGCAATTGCCTTCTGAAATGGTGTATGTCCATGGTGTTAATCGGCAACAAAGTCAGGAGGCTAGATTGCTATTGGAAAGTACCGCTCTTAAGAAAAAGTTACAAACGGAACTCGGAGACGTACTGGATGATCGGCGATCACAAGTCCGACGGATGTGATCATTTGCAAATGGTATGAATAGTAAAAGGCGCCAATGGCGCCTTTTATACTCAGATCCAGAAAACCATTTTCACCCTGTTGTGAACAGGGACAGCCACTATTGACTGCTGGGAGACGCTCTCTTTCACCTGGTTAGTCGTCCCGATGTAAATTTCATAAAGGGTGAGTAAGTTCCTTTATTTCCTTTACGCAATCATTCTGCGGGCCACTTTTCATTTGTCAAGCATTGACAATATTGGATCTCCTGTTTAGCTGAAATTTCAGTTGAATACATAGGGGGGGTTCAATGGCTTTAGTTTTCGATGCGGGCCCGACAATTGATGAGTCTCTCAACAAAGGGGCTGGCAATCCTGATATCGTGTGTCAATGGGAAAAGTACTTTCAGAGCAAGATACGAGAATACGGTTTTTCCGATAAGTCACTTGCTGCACTCGATCAAATAAAGCTCGCATCGAAAGATATCCGCATCAATTTCGGAAAAGCGAGGGCAATGAAATAAGATCTTCCAGCGTTGAACTTCTCAGCCCGCTTTGGCGGGCTTTTCTATGCGCTTGACAATATTGGATCTCCTGTTTAGCTGAAATTTCAGTTAAATAAATAGGAGGTTTCAATGACTTTAGGTTTCGAACGATATCCAACAATTGATACGTTTTCAGAAAAGATAAAAATGCGCTGTTTGCGCAGTACGGAGAAATGGTTCGCAGTTGAGAAAATTCATGGTGCAAATTATCAATTCATTACGGACGGGATCGAGGTGCTCTCCGCTTCACGCAATCGTATCCTTACCGATGAGGTCTTCTTTAATCACAAGACTGTCTTTGACCGCTACGCGGACGTTGTGCGTGAGAACCATCGCCAACTGTCTGCTGCTGGTGTGATCAATGAAGGGCAGACCGTACGTTTCTACGGTGAGCTCGCTGGTGAAGCTGCAGGCTTGAAGGTTCAGCAGAACGCGGACTACGGCGCTCTGGACTTCTATCTGTTCGACATCGTTGTGGACGGAGTGCGTCTGCCCTTCAACCACGTCCTCGATGCAACCGGCTTGAAACGTGCCCCCGTTGTCGCAGTCGGGTCGTTTGCGGAAGTCATCCAACATGGGAACAAATTCCCCACGTTGGTGGACGGTTCGTGCACTTGTGAGGGCTACATACTCCGCTGCGACGCAAGTGGTGAGGTCTACAAGTTCAAGAACGACTTGTTTGTTGAGAAGGTGGTCGGTTCGGGTTTGAGTGTTCAATACCCCCTCTACGTTACAGAAAACCGGGTTCGCGCGGTTCTGTCAAAAGAAGGAGCTTTTGAGCGAGCACGGTTCAACGAATACATTCAGTTGGTCACAGGGGATGTCGTCCAGGACATGGTGTCTGACGGCATTTGCGTTGACTTTGACGGAAAGGAGAAGCAGTTGATATCCCGAGTGATCGCGTCAGTTGGGTTGGGACGATGAGAACCATGCGTAACGAATAAGCCCGCGAAAGCGGGCTTTTTTTATAGCTTGACAATATTGTCATCCATGATTTGTTGGGAGAATGTTGACAAGCCTAAGGAGGCATTTATGCAGACATTACTAATACCTTTTTGCACCGTTCTCATTGTTGCATTTGCAATTCTATTTTACCGGTGGGCTCATCCGATACTTCAGGATGACTAAAATATGGGGGTTCCAATGACGGAAATGATTTGCAGCATGGGTCCATGGCGCGTCGTGACGCATCTTGAGCAATTGGCTAACGAGAAGCGCTTTGATGAACTGGCTCAATCAATTGCCGTAATCCCGATTATTCCTGATGAGTGCAATCCAGATCTAACGTTGGACAACGTAATGGGCAAGGCCAGGAGTGTTGAAGTCATCAAGGCATGCTTGGCTGCTGGCGGTGATCCAAACAGACCTGATGGGTTGCCCGCGTTCTACACCGTCCTCAGCGATGAGGCAGCGGCATTTTTGAAGCCGTTGACGAAGATGCTCAGTCACGACGAGCGTTCCAGTAGAACCCACGGCACAGATCTATTTAAGAACATTTTTGACGATGATGAGTCGGACCCGTATGCGACCGATGAACAGTCCTTGCAAGAGGCCGGAAACTCATTGGCAGTGCACGAGATCGTTGAGAATGAATTGCTCGGCATTCCCAGTGCCATAAAACTACATCAAGAGTGTCTGCGCTGGTCTAACAGCGCAGACCATGCGCGCGGCCTGATCGAATGTGGTGCAAATCCCTTTGTCTCCGAGGCACTCTTTCATCAGGATAACGCCGAAGTCGTTGCGTACTTGTGCAGTGTGGGAGTTGATGCCAAGCACACGACGTACGGAGGTCGAACGGCGCTCCACAGTGCACAAACCGGCGAGGTGGCGACTGTACTCATTCAGTATGGCGCGGATGTCAATGCAACCGATGATGAGGGTGAAACGCCATTACACACAGCACACAGCGCCGATGTCGTGGGGTCGCTGGTCCAGGCAGGGGCGAACCTGAAGGCGCGAGCTAAAGGCCGTAGGACCGCACTGCACTCACTGAAATCTGGTGAGGTTGTAAAAGCACTTATTAAGGCAGGAGCTAACCCTAATGCGCGCGACTCCCATGGGGACACTCCGTTGCATTATATGTGCTACGGCTTCAATTATGAGGATGGTGATGGGGTCAGACACCTAATTGAGGCGGGTGCAGATGTGAACGCAACCAATCATAAAGGGTTGGGTGTGCTCGGTGATCGGTACAAGCAAAGTCCGGATGTTCTGCGGGTTGTCCTTGATGGTGGGTACAACCCTCTGGATAAGCCTCTTGCGCGCGATGGTGGAACTATTTTGCACTGCGCACTTAAGTACAACACAAGTTGTGCTTTGATACACCGAATCATCGACCTGGGAGTCGATGTCAATGCGCAAGATGTGGAGGGACACACTGCCCTTCATTTAATGGTTCTGTGGGGATACAAGAAGAGATTGAACTGGCTCTTTCAGAAGAAGGCAGATCCCCTTATTGCAGACAATGAAGGGTACCTCCCAGTGGATCTTGCCACCTGTGACGAAGTGCGAGAGATGCTCAACGCGTATATGGCCCGCCGTCAGAGGACGGCGCTCAAAAGATCTCTTGGACATAAGCGAACGGCTGTTGCACCTGGAACGCGCCGCCGGATGTAGTTGTCAGCAAGAATGTTTGAGCCTTAATGGGCCTTGACAATATTGGGATCCATGTTGTTGTTGGATTATCACTACAACAAAGGGGGTTCGCATGGATCGGTTTTATATCAACTCAAACAATGTCATCTGCACAGAAGAGAATTCCGCAGTTCGCTTCACCTTGTCGCGTACGTTATCTAAGGATCTCGTGTACGACGCCGCGACCTGGAGCGAGGACGGTTGGTCTGCGGATCCCATCAAAGTGCTGGTGTCCGGTACATCTAAGGAAGACATCGTGCAGGCGTGGCAGGATTTGGAAGAGCGGTTGCTTGAGCAAACGCTCAAGTCGCTAGACGATGGAGACGAGGATTGCCGAGGCTGTGAGGAAGGCTTCATGGAGTGTGTCAAATGGTGAGCGCCAATCAATCCCAAAAGTCGATTTCCGATCTCCACGGCTACACCGTCATGCACATAGCAGCACACGCTTGCGATCTCGATGCAGTTCGTACACTGATTGACCAGGGTTGGGACATCAACGCCCTAAGCGAACGCGGTGAGACACCCTTGCATGCATTCGTATGGGGTGCGGCTCGCCTTAACGAAGTCGCTGAGGGCATCCACACGAAAGAGCGCGCTATGGTTCAAGGCTTGCTCGATTTGGGGGCAGATCCATCCATTGCGTGCCATTACCGCATGACGGCCATGGAAGCGGCTTTACTTACGGCGCGTCCGGACCTGGCTGAGCTCATTGAAACCTTCACTCAGCGCCGTGTTCTACTGCTTCAATTGGGCGGAGTGGGCGGGGTTGAGCAGCAAATGAAAAGAAAGATCTGATTAGCTTGGCAATTGAAATTTGTTGGGATATGATCCAATTGCCAATAGCGGCCAACTGACGAATACCTGACATGACCGACAAGTCTTTGAACTGGAAAGAAGCCGATGCACAGGAACAGAAGCTCGACAAAGAATTGGCTGCACTGACAGAGCGTCAGACTGCGGAACGCCAGCGTATCAAGGACGCTCGCCGCGCTTCTGCTGGTGAGGCGCTGAATGAAGCATTGGAAACCCTCTCCAATGTGGCCGAGTATCTTACCGAAGCACAGAAAGCTCAGGTGAGCAATTTCTTTGGTCCCGCTAAGAAGATCAAAGGCACGAGCAAGCCGCGCAACACCGCTCCCAAGGAACCGCGTGCACACAACCGCTTCCTGCACGACGGTAAGAAGACCCCGTTTGCATACGGTGGCAAGGGCCGCAAGCCGGACATCCTGCGTGAGTTTGAATCCAGCGATGCCGGTGTGAAGCTGATCAAGGAAGGCAAGCCGACCTACGGCGATCTTTAAGAGATCACACGCAAGTAAAAGATGAGCCCGCGAAAGCGGGCTTTTTTTTTGGAATTTATTTCATCATCAAAGCAAAAGCCTCCATGTATGAATTCATCAACTCCACGGCTTGACAATATTGAGATCCGTGTTTGATTGAATATATACCGCAATCAAGGAGGCTTTATGGAAAACATCTATACACAACTGAGCGAAAATGGATTTATCCAATTAACAGAGAGCGCCCAACTTTGGAGCCGAGAGGGAATTATTCGTGAGGCTATTGTTCGCGCCCAAGCACGTGAGAGTGATGATCTCTTGCGAGGTTGGGAAGGAAACTTTTCTTCGCAATATTATCTGACATTCAATTGGATTGACGCGTCTGAGATCTCAGATGACCAAGTTCCTGGGCTCATCCAGCAGGCAATAGAGATCAATCGCCGTAACGGTGAGGAGGGCTATGTATGAAGAAAATCGGATACTACATAGTTGGGGTTCTTACCGTGGCACTTTTGATGTCTGTGGTGCTTATCGCCATTTCAATCGCCATTCCGCATGTACCTGTGTCGATGACTTTATTCTTGCCCCTGTTAACAGCGTTCGGTGTATGCATACCCGTTTTGATGATGGATATTGAATAAGGAACGCCAACAACAAGAAATATAAAGGCCGGGAAACTGGCCTTTTTTTGTGCCCGCAATAAAAGTTTTCAGTTATTTATGACCAATATCAAAAACTGTCGGTTGCCTCACACTTTTTGAATAATTTATCAAGTTCTGCGCTTGACGAATTATAAAGTTTATTTATATTGAATATATGGACAACACAAAAGGAAGAAAAAATGATTATCGCCACTTTGCTAACAGCAACGGTTTTGCACGTATCAATCTGTAATTTGATCAACAACATCTGCGGCATCTGACGCATTTCGCCAAACACAAAAGGAGGCACCATGGACAACATCATCAATGAAACAACAATCAAAGCCGCCGCAGCCATCCTGGGGATCGCAGTTGTCTGCTGGATGGTATGGGCAATCGGATCGAGCATCTTTGGCTCAGTGTCCAACACAGGGTCCATGTACGACCGTGCAGATGCCATAACAGCATCAGCAATGAAACCGCGCTAATGGAGCGCTTACAACCGGAGAAGATCAATGATACATCGGACATTCAAAATCGAGTTCAGGCGAATATCAGACAAATCGCGACGCAACAAGCGTCTGAGTAAAAAACTGCAAGACAAAACAAAACGCCGCTAATCACATATCCACTTGGAGAATTTAATGAATACATCAACCCAACTTTTCAACGCAGTCGAAACCGCAGACTTGTCCGCCGTCCAATCGATTGTTCATGCTTACGCTGAGGTCAAAGGGCGTCCAACACCTGAAACCGTTTCGATCCTGACCAACCGGCGTTCAACCACCTGTGACGCGACAGCCATTCACTTGGCATGTTGCTTGTACCGCAAGGCTGTGATGTCCAGTAACTCAACATTGGCAGACACGTACGACAGGATCATTGAAGTTCTTTCGAAGGATGGATACGCATCTCTCACAATAGAAATGAACCGTAAGTTTGACCGCCGGACAGGCGCGTTGGTTGATGGATCGGGTTGCACAATATTCCAATTGTTCGGTCAACATCTGTCGCCATACGTTAAGGCTTACATGAAATCCGTGAACATGAGCACCTACGACAAACACACCGCCGTTGTCGAATACTGAGGAAAATACACTATGAAATTACACTACGCCAATAAACCCGCCCGCAGCGCATTCACCCACTACGCACTTAAAGCAGCGTTGTACGCGGCCATCGCCTTTGACTTCTATGCAGTGTTCTACGTTGTGTATGTTGAGGAGAACGATCCAATGGTCCTGGAGCAACCCATCGCCACAGTCGCAGATGGTTCTTCTAAGGAGTAAGCAATTATGAAATCCAGTCAATCGAAACGAAAGCTCATGGACTTCGAAGCGCGTACGCGGGTCCAGATCAACGTTGCCATGACTGCCATGCTTGCGATCTTCTCGTTCACAGCGGGCGCGATGATCTGAGGTGCACGGCAATGAAGAACAGATAAAAAGGCCCGAGTGATCGGGCCTTTTGCGTTACGAGAGTTTGAGTTGGAGCTCAAGCATTTCTTCCAGCTGCTTGCAGCGCATGTCCCAGTCAGCAGGCTGGCCCGCTACAACGCGCAGATCAGAAACGTGCGCATGGCGCTGCATGTGTTCCAGTCGCTCTTCTTGCTTGCGGGCGTAGTGCCTACGTGCGCGCACCGCACCGGCCGTCTTCGATAGAGTTTGTTTGACGGCCCAGGGAGCCTGCATTTCTCCATAGGTCTTCCGGCGTTGATTGTCTTTGAGCGTGGGGTACGAGCGGGGCCAGTACGACCGCCAGTCCTGGGGATCCTCATGACTTGGCGTGATCTCCACACGGATCTCGCGGAGCAAACAGTTCTCTTCTATCAACGCCATTGCCAGATCCGCCAACCGACTACGCTCAACCACAAACAAATGCAGCCCTGCCTTTTGGGCATGGCTATGGTGATCACCATGAGTGTCAAGTCGTTCGGCACTGAAACCAAAGTTGACCAACGCCGCCATGCTTGACACACGCTCAGACGAGCCACTTCTGTTTGTCAGGCCAACGACGGCATGCGTTGGATGCATGGTCAGGAACGCCGTTGTGCGCTCTTGAAGCCAGCGCTTTTCGACGTGCGCGCTCACCAACTTCAAATCAGATCGGGGCGACAGAGGCGTCAGATGGTTCATAGAGCGCAGTGATGCGTCAAAGCGAATACTTCTGAGCTTGTCAGACCAGGTGGGTGTGAGAGCTTGGGAATTGATTGTCAACGCCGACAAGCAATCCGCAGATCCAAATTTTTGGATGCATGGAATGCACGAGGGGATCCGATTGTCCGCTGATAGTTCGCCGCCCAAGTGAACAGGTATGGCGTGCGTGACACCCCAAGCGTTCTTCTTTGATCCGTTCAAAACTGTGCCGCAGTAGGCGCACACACCGCCGAACTTATCGAGAATATTCGGCTTTTGATATTTGGGAATGTTGATCCGCCTGCGCGCGTCTTGCATAAGAATTTTTTCAATCATAACGGCTTTTGTGTTTGTCATTGTCGCTCCTTGGGTTCGGTAAAAGTCATCCAATCAGATAAACGAAAATTGTCAATTTGACGTATTTCGTTTCGGATGCAGATGCGCGGTAATCCCATGCCGCTGCGCATGACCTTGAGTCATTCGATACGGAACACCCTGACGGCAAACCAAAGTGCATCACGAGCAGTCGCCCAGGACGTGCCCAACTGATGAACCTGGAAACTGAGCTGACAAGGCTTGAAAGCGTGCGGCCACCAGACGAACGGCCCGCTCTCACGCCGATAGGCAGTGGTGCCACACCAGACGACCGCGAGCCCAGTGCATCGAGCCTGTGACCAACGAAGCAGACGACGCGGGTAAGCAACGCGGCAGAGCACCGGCCGAGAGGCGAGGAGCGAACGGCTCACGTCCACACCGAAGACCCATGGAGCTGCAGGAGGCCCGGTACGGGCCGTGCCTATGGCGTCCCAGGAGGCGGCAGAGGGCGCACCCAACGGAGGATGGAAGCCGCGCAGAGGGGCAGGGTAGCCATCGCAATGTGACGCCCGAAACAAACAAAAACGCGAAAGCCAATGAACGGCGAGAGCAGGACAGCCGGAACAAGGCGAGTGTGACGTGCGCTGAAAAAAAATCGGAAAAGCAAAAAGAAAAATCAAAGGCGCGCGGTGGCCGAAAGAGAAAGATGTCGGATAGGGACTGTAAGGAACTTATGCACATGTCGCACCTATGGTGTTCTAACGCCATGTACATAAAAAACAGCAAAAAGCCCGAGGACGCTTCTCCGTCAATAACTCGACCGTATACACACCCGTGTATTTCATGGCCCATATTTAATTGCGAAAAAACCTTTATTTATAAGGCTTTGAGGCGTGAGCTTGACAATTCTCCGTTTTTTGTTTCATTGAGGTAATGAAAATGGAGGAAAAATGAAAACAATTAGCAAGCACATCAAAATTGCAGAGCGGCAAGTTGCACGCATTGAGCAGCAAATGGCTATATCGGGGATGACCTTTACCGACTGGGTGAGGAATGCAATAGAGATCAAGCTGGGTCATGTTGAAACAGTTGATGCAATTAAAGAAGCGAAAGCTGATTTATTGAGAACACAGGTCGAAGTACAACGAGAGGTTGCCAACCTGCGTTTAAATATTCTCGCGGATCAAAAAACATTCATTGATCAAACACGGTCTTTAAACGAACAGATGTCGGAGCGTCACATTGACATCTGCAAAAAACATATCAGCGGTTTGACCACGGTGTTCCAAAGAGGCATTGAGGGCGGAACATTCGCAGGCGGCGGATCCGGCGTTGCCCGACCCTATCAGAGCAAATCGAAGTTCGACGGTGGACAGGGACCGATATCGTTCCCGAACGATGAGTAAAGAAATCTCGTGGTGTTAAGGGGTGCATCACGATTTTAGATTTAAGCACCCCGGTAAGGAAAAACATTATTCAACAACAAACAAAGGAGTACATATGAAGAAAGTATTTTTATCAGCGGGATTAGTAATGGCGTTGGCTGCGAGTTCATTTGGTGCAACTGCACAACAAACTCAACATGAAGATGTGGAGCGTACATCGAAGGCCGGAAAGATTGGTTGCGCAGTCGGCGGAATACTCGGCGGTGTCGTCGGGGCCAAGGTGTTCAAAGACGACAAGACTGCGGGTGCATTGGGTGGTGGAGCGTTGGGGTGCGCAGGCGGCAACTTCTTTGGGAAGAAGTGGAGCAAGGCAAAACAACTCAATGAGTTCAAAGAGGCAAGCGTCCAGGCGCAACAAGCTGGGCTTCATGCAACGGTCAACGAGCGCGATGGAGTCGATGAGAAGGGCAAGCCGACAAAAGAACTTGGAGCAATGGTCATTGCTTATGACCCCAAAGACCTGGCCCCGGTAACAGAAAAGACGGCGGCAGTGTTTGACAAGGTTGCTGCTATCAGTTCGCGCTCAAAAAATCAGCTGACGTTTGAGTTCAGTGGAAAGGCTGGTTGTGAACTCCCGCTGGCCGAGCTGGGCAAGCGTGGGGCCTTCAATGGCGCTGGTGTTCAACATGCAGTCAAAGTGAGCTGCGGTCAGGGCGACAATAAGTTTGACATCACTCCATTGCCAGAGTTGGCTCAGCGGTAATAACGGAAGGGTGGTGGGGCAATGGTGCTCTGCCACTCTTTATCAACAATAAAAAATAAGGAGTAGACAAATGGAGAGCAACAACGAACCAAAAATTGATCCGCGAGCCCTCGACATGCAAATGGACGATGACGGTGAGCCTGACGAGAACGAGCAGGCTGTAGACCTCGCCGTAGATAAAACATTGGAGGCTGCTAACAAAGTGAAAGATGGTGCAAAAAAAATGGGATCGAACATCTGGGCTGGTTTAAAGAAAGGAGCCTCAAGCGCATCCCAAAAAATTGCAGAGCGCAAATCCAAGGACGATGCGCCAGTAGCGGGTGCAGCGCAGTTAACTGCAAAGGCGAATTCGAACGAAGATGGAAGCGTTATGACTGTGGACAAGGGCAGAAGCCGCGCGGCATTTGACTTGACATCTAGCCAGCCAATGTCTGCGCCGGCGCATTTGGCCTCGTGCGAGGACGAGAGCAGCTTAATTGAGGAGCAGGGCATTGCCGATGACCACATTGGAGATTTTCAAAGCGGCGATCAGGAAGTTGTGGGCAACGCCAAACAGGTTCAGCCCACATCTGTACCTGTTAAGACTAAGACGAAAACAAAAATTATTCCGGCTGACGAAAATGAATCCACGGACGAACATCTAAACGAAGAGGCAGAGCGTCCCGCCACGGTCGGAAATAAGAAGTCAAACAAAGCGGGCCTATTCGTCATTGGGACGGTCCTGGCAATTGGAATGGCCGTTTGCGGTTACTTGTGGTTACAAAGTGGTTCAGAAGAGGCGAGTTCGAACGAACAGACAGTTGAAGCTAGATCGGAGCCAATGCGCGAATTCAAAACTCCACGCGGAGCAATATTAAATGAGCGTGTGACGGCAATTTTTGGAAAGACTTGGAGTTATGGCTTAAATAACTATTCAATTTCCGATACTGGCGTTGTGACCCTTTCGGTTGATGATCGCGACTCAGTCGTGACATTTTCAATTGAGCCGCAAGAGAGTTACAGCCCTACACAACTCAATCCTCGAATTTTATTTGTATACGGCGATGATGACTACATTCCCATGACAATCAATTACGACTCGATAGAGGATGTAACGCCAAAGGGAATAACTGTGGAAATTCTAGAGGGTATGTTCGTTATGCTCAAAGACAAGTCGTTGATTGAGCGCGAAATGCAACAACCCGAGCAAGAGGTTGCAAAGGAGCCATTGCCGAAATCCATCGTGGAGGAAAAGGTGCAGCCTGCGATGAAGGGAGTGACAGTTGATGTAAAGGCAAATGATGAGAGTAGGGCCCAACCGAAACCTGCAAGCCGTAAACCGCAAACGGCACCAGGCGTTCATCGATCTGCTGATCGCGGGAAGAGCGAAAACAAAGTTCCACCAAAGCCAAGTGAATGGCAAGACAAAGCGTCCGCAGATCTTGATGCATGGGGAAAACAGTTTTGACTCTTGACAATAGATTTATCCGTGTTTGATTGAGTTCACCAACCACAAAGGAGGTTTTATGCTTTCAAAAATATACGATCAATACAAAACGAAGTTCAACTTGTCTCTTGGCAGTCGCGTTTACGATTTTTACGGACGCTACGTCATACGGACTCCATTGCATAAGTTCTCGAAAATGAACCCACATTTGGAGCGCGAATACTATTACAACGTGGGTGATCGAGCCAGCACCGAGGCTATTAAAGAATCCGAATCGAACTGGCGCGATCAAAGTTTGTTGCTGGCACAGGTCCGCGATGAGGAGGCACCTCGTGTCTCCCGTGCGGTTTTCTACACTTCAATATTGTTGATTGGACTATTGGGTGTGGCGTTTTGGGTTGTCATTCATCTCAACAATTGAAAGGAGGTTTCATGGGCTTAAACATATTTTTTATCACAGACTTCATCGACAAGCTTTTTGGTCGATTAAAAGGCGAGGTGGTTCAGACGAGCGAGCAGAAAACAGTTGTCAACGCAAACAAGCGTTACATGCGGTTGATCGGCCGTGGTGATCGTTATGTTCTGAATGGCGAATTGCCTAATGTCAAACCAAAGGACGTGGACAAAGTTTTGAAGATGGGCGCTGAGCAGCGTGAGGATGGATCATTGTTCGTTCCCAAAGGAGTGGATCTTGCGCCATTCCGAAAATACTCGCCAATGATTGCGGAAGACCTGGACGACGAGCATTCGTTGTACAAGACCACGGCTGATGGCTTGCCTTGGGAAAACTTTGTCACTTTGACCGATACATCGAGCGGAGCCGACTCCACTGCAACATCGGTTGTCTATGGAATGATTCCAGTGCTGGCTGCGCTGACAATCGTTCTACTGGCTCTGCCAAGTTGGCTGGCACTGTCGGCGTTGATACCAGCGCTTTTGGTTATTCCACATCTCGTTGCATTGAAGCAGGGCGAGAGCTTCGCGGAGTCGGTAAAGATAGGCTTCATTGCCTTTATATTCCCCGTGTTGTTGTCGGTGTATGCGGTTATGGCTATCAAATTAGGCGCGGCTCCTGTTCCACTGGATGCTATGACGTCCACGGGCGGCGCTGGGGAAGTCCTGCCCATGATAGGAAAAGTGAGCAACGGATTTATTAGCGTATTTAAGGCCGGAGTCGGTGTGTTCTTTTGGTTCGCTGCAACCGCAGTCATATTTACCGTGGGCTGCATTCTTAATTACGACAACCAAGATAAACTCGGTGGTGCGTTCCAAGGTGGCATTGATTGGGTGTGGGGATGGACGAAGTTATCGGTTGGCGTGGCTTTAGCGTTGATGCTTCCGACGATGATGGCTCCATGGGTTGTTCTGCTGTTTGCTGCGGCGTATTCAATGCGCTACACGGAAAGAAACTTCCAAGCGAGAGGGTGGATCCTGGATCAACAGAACAAAGTCATCGGTGGCGTTATTCAGGACCGTTCACATGCACGCGCTATCGAAGATCGTCAATTTCAAGCAAAGAACGTGCATAACGACAAAACACCAACAATTGTGATTGCAATTGCGACGGGCTATTTGGCTTCGAAAGGCTATGAGTTCAGCCCAGACGCGAACAAGAAAATGGTTCTCTCCATCAAAGACCTGTGCACGCATATGCTTTCGCTGGGACGTACTGGTATCGGTAAAACCACAAGTTTCGCGCGACTGATCGCTTTGCAAATTGCTCTCGCGTCAATGAGAGGTTACCGAGTTGGATTGTTTGTTCTGTGCGGAAAGGGTTCATTGCCTGGAGAGCTCAACAACGTGCTGGAGAAAAACATCAAGCCTGGGATGGCCGTTGGTTTGATCGAAGGTCTTGACGCAGAAGAGTTGGCTGTAGCCATCAACTCAATGGTGTCATCAGATGGTGTCAAAGACCCAATCTGGTCCCAAGGTGCCGACACGCATGTGGTTAACGCCGCAATTCTATTCGAGGCGCTCTGCCAGCACGAAGAGGCCGTGTACAAACATGCAGTGATGGAGCTAAACAAAATAGACATGATGCTCCCCAACCTGGAATACATCGTTAAGGATTTATACAAAAATCCTAATACGCAGGGATCTGAGCAGCATGTGAAAGCAGTGAGAGAATTGCAGAACACCCGCGACCGTCGCAGCTTCTACATTGCGGAGATCAAGCGTCCACGTGAATGGCGGTGGTGCGTTGATGATTTCTTGGCCGTACTGGTGTTGCTGGATGACGTTGAGATCCCGCGCGGCAGCGAGGTGGGAGAAATTGGCAAGAACCTGAAACGTTGGTTGAACTTCTTAGGTGTCAACGTTGTGGGCGACGAACGCCAACCAATCGCTGTACATCCAGAAGTTCGCCGTCATGGGTCTAGCCTTCAAAAGGCAATCTCATATGTTGTCAAAACCTGGGTTCCAAGGCCCCATCAACAGCGCGAGTCTTTCCGGTTAAACGTGGACCAGCGGATCAATCCATTGATCCAGTCGAAAAAATTGGTTGACGAGAATGGAACGCCCTGGACTGCTCTGACAACAGGTGTTGATATAACGGATGTGATGCGCGGTGCGCGTTACGGAATCGATTTGCCGCAACCAATTTACGGTAGCGCCGGTGTTGCAGTCTCAGTATTGCTCAAGCAACGCGTGTACGCTCAACTTAAAAAGCGTGCTGTTGGTAATTGGGAAAAAGACAATCCTGATGCAACCGTGTTTATTCAAGTGATGGATGAGTGCCAGCTTTTGGTTAGTAAGCAAGAGCGTGAACTTCTTCCAATCGCGCGTTCTTTGGGGATGGGAGCTGCGTACTTGACTCAAAACGTTGAGGGTTTGATGCCATGCTTCGACTCAAAAGATGCGTTGGAAGGTTTCTTGGACCAATTCCAATCAATCACTTGTTCCATGGCCTCTGAGGCGACTTACGAGTTCGTGATGCGCAAGGTTGGCCACGGCTCCTTGATCCAATACAACCCCACTGGTCGAGGTCTGGACTATAAGGCTGGGACCAATGCGTTCAAACGTTCAACGCTAAACATGGAAGATCATCCTCAGCGTGCTTTCTTGCGCCGCATGAAGCGTTGGGGACTGGGCAAGGTTGTTTCGCGCGACATGATGGCGAATGACTATGGCCGTCGCTGGGATCAAAAGTGGGACGCACTGCGGGGCACCAATGTGGACGAACGTGGTTTCTCATCACGCTCCGCAATCATGATCGGTGGGTCGGGTTCAAAACAAGACGGTCCGATTGTAACCATGGCTGAGTTGGGGCTGGAACTCAACACAAGTGGTGGTGCACGAGCACTGGTTTATTTGAACCGTGGGAACGTCCGCCGCGTTGACTTCGCACGCACAATTCCGGTGACCCCATCCACAGTGGATGAGTACCTAGAGAAGTTCCGCAAGGATAATTTGGAAAGTGAGTTGTTTGAAAATGAAGCTGCATAACAAAAACCAAACAGGAGACTAAAAAATGAATAAAGACATTAACAAGCAAGAGCAATACAACAACAGCCTGTTGAGCACGGATCTCAATTCAATCTTCACGGCCCCGGATGATGCATTCCGTTCGGAGAAGAAAGAAGCTGCAGAGCAAGGGGACACTCAGGCGCAAGCCTGGGTGTCACAGGACATTATGGTTGATGGTCTTGAACGGCGCATTGACCAATACGACAGTGAGATCTCGCGACGCCAGGATCCCACGCATGTATTGAAATTGGAGGATGACTATCAACGCATGTTGTTGGGACGCAGCCAGTTTCTTGAGAACAACCCTAAGCCAGCAATGTTCGGCAAGGACAAGTGGCAGGAACAGTTTGATGTGTACGAGACTGCGATTTCAAAACAAAAAGAACAAATGCAGGAGTGGCAGGAAAAGTCTTCACCAGAAGTTCTGTCTGAACTTACCCAGCGGCGAAACCAGAAATTTGAGGAAATGCTGGAAGCTACGGGCCAGCGCCAGAAGCTCGGTGAATTGCCATCTGAGCAGTTGATGCAGGCTCAAGCAAGCAAGGATGCCTACGAACTGTTCCAGGGCGAGGGTGCATTTTCGCTCTCCCAGCGGTTGAAGGAACGACGCGGAACTCAGCAGACTGAACAGGGTGAAGCTGAAGGCCAAGGCGCTCAAGGTCAACGCACGGGTGGCCCAGCATGGGCCGCTGAAACGCTGTCAAAACCCACAGATGAAGAAAAGATGCTCGCAGATATTCAGCACGGTTTTGTCATGGAGCACAACCGTTGGCCTAAAGAAAAAGAGGTCGATGCACTGATTGCAAAACGAAATCAAGTTCAAGCGCCAGTCGATACAGATGAGCAGGCTCAAGTTCAAGATCAAACTCAACGTCGAGGGCAGGTCTACGCCCAATGACGTATCTTCCAAACAACGAAGGCCAGCATAAGCTGGCCTTTTTTGTATAGGCAATTTATCAAGTTTTGCTATTGACAATATTGGGAGTTGGATTTGAATAAAAGGAGTTAACAAATTAGGGAGTTTGAATGATAAAAAACATTATGATTGCTGGGTTGCTGATTTTTTGGGCTTTGCCAGCGGGCGCTACAATCGAGCAAAAAAGCGTAGATGCGTTTGCAGGCGATCAATTGCAGATGAGTCCTGCCCCAGTACGCAACGCCAACGAAGCGCAATGGTGGAACTTCTTCAAGAAGAAGCACAATCAAAAAATTTGGAAAGGCGTTCACCCAGATCTCAAGATGAAGCTAGAGGCCGTCTACGAGGCTATGGCTCAGCGTGGCTATGACATGCGACCGCTGGAGGGCGTGCGCAGCGAGGCAAGGCAGGCAGCGTTGCTCGCGAGCAACACCGGGGTGACAAGCGTAGGGGCTGGGATGAGTTGTCACAATCACGGCTACGCTATCGACAGCGTAATGCACGTGGATGGCAAACCCACATGGGACATCGATAACGCCCATGTCCGTGAGGGCTACCTGATGTTCGGTGAGCTCACCCAAGCATTGGGGTTGGAGTGGGGTGGCAGTTGGACCCGTATCCAGGACTACCCGCATGTGGAAATGAAAGTGGAGTGTCGTCAGGCAATACGCGCGTATCGTATTGGCAAAAAGCCTCCAATAATGGTTGCCTCATTGGATATGGCTGACCCGGCACTGGTGATTGCAGCCCACTTTAATTCAACAGCGGTAGCGACAATTTGCACATTTGATCAGCCCTGTGAATCGCAATTTGGAATTGTTGCTCAGATGTGTCCCAGCCCCGTTTACCAATACAGCCAACAAATATGGTCTAAAAACACATATTTGAATTGGGTGTGAGCTTGACAGCAATCAAACCCTCTTTACATTCATTGAAAAGAGGGGGTTTATGGAAAAGATACATGATGCCTTTGGGCGCGTGGGCAAACACATCGCGCCGCATACACTGGTTCGACGCTGGGATACCGCCTTGCTTTTTGGAGCTGGCGTTTTCCTCGCGGCATACCTAATTGGTATCGCCATTTTACGAATTGGGGATGTGTACCACTCCGTTCCATACGTTTTGCATTTACAGGTTGGGATCTACTCGGGAATCCACTACGCAACGCTTGGAACATTTCTGAGAGACGTGTCACCGCAGACCGTAGAAGTGCTGCGTATGACACAACACTTTTATTCGACGCTTGCCTGCTTTTATATCTCCATTGCGCTTGCGCTTTGGGCGACGAAGTACGGCTTGAAACCCCGTCGCAATATGTATGTATTGGACGGGCCTCAGCTGTTGAAGGGAAAGAGCGCGGAGCAAGAAGCAAAGCGCATTACAAAGATTGAGGTTCAAGACAGCGCAATGCCTTTGCTGCTTCACCCGCTTCTGAGGCTTTCCCAGGAGCGCTGGAACCGCCACATGTTGATTTACGGATCCGTGGGCTCAGGCAAGACACAAGTTCTACTGCCAATCATTCGTCAGGTCATCTACAAGCGAAAAAAATTGCTTCTCTATGATGTGAAAGGTGACTTTACCAGCTATGGCGATTTCAGCGCAGCGACGTACATAGATCCCACATGGACGCGTGCTCAACGGGCGCAGGCCGCGTTTTGCAAGTCGGTATTCCCACGCCCAATTATTGTTAGTCCATACGACCGACAAGGATACGTGTGGGATGTTGCCTGTGATGTTCACACAAGTGTTCAGATCGAAGAGTTCGCGCGATGCCTTATTCCGCAGTCGCCGGGGGAAAGCAACCCATTCTTTACCAACACCGCGCGAATGATCCTTGTTGGATCACTGCGAACCTTGGTGGCAAATATGGGTAAAACGTGGGGGTGGCCTGATTTTGATGCGCAACTCAATAAGACGGCTGAGCAGATGAAGCCGGACATTCTTGCCAACTACAAGAAAGCATTTCCGCTGATTGAAAACACTGAGTCGCAGACGACGGCAAGCATCATGTCAACAATCATGGCGAATATGCAGGCCATTGAGTACATGGCAAAAGCATGGCCGAAGGTCGGAAAACGTCGCTTTTCCATCGTTGAGTGGGCACAAGACGACTATAAGGGTCGTCGCGGAGTGATCGTCCAAGGCGGTGGAATGGAGGTTTTGACAAGCTCTTACATCTCCGCGCTGATCAACATTTTAGTGGGCGAAGTCATTTCCCCCAAAATGACGGAAAACAAAGACCGTGGTATTTACATCGTCCTCGATGAGTTGACCTCAGCAGGCTGGTTGAACATTGGGCCACTAATCGATAAAGGGCGCTCCAAAGGTGTCACCTTGATCGCAGGGATCCAGGAGTTGGGACAACTTGCAAAAGTGTATTCCCAAGAAGACGCGAAAATCATACCGACGATTGTTGGTACACACGTGATTTGCCAGCTTCAGATGTCCGAAACACGCAAGCAGGTCGCCGACATGTTCGGCACAAATGTCACTGCAACCCTTGCACACGACGAGCAGGCGAACGTCCACCAAGACGGCCGACAGGTTGTCTTTGAGCATCAACTTACCAACGAGCTTGGTCCACGCAAAACAAAGAACGGCGGATTTGAAGTCCGGGCGATAGTTGCTACTGCCGGTTACGATCCTTTGCTTTTGGCATTTCCCGGTCAAAGCTTAGAGAAGCAACGTCCTGGTCAAGTGCCAGCTAAATGGATGACGGAGGCCGCTGCGGTGAAGGCTGAAGTAAAGGAGCCTTACGTGGAGCCGGAAGCCGAAGCCGATGGCGGATTGGAAGTATCAGCCCATCAATCACAAATTATGAGTCAACAAGAGTTGTATGAGCTATTTCGGTAATTTTGGCGTTAATGCTCAGGTTCTAGCTTGACATTGAAAATATCTTTGTTTGAGTGGGAGATAGTCTCAAAACAAGGAGTGACAATGAATTATTTCGACCATACATTTAAAGGGGCGATCATTGACAATGATGTCTCCGCCGTTCAACAGAAAATTGAACAAGTCGGACCAAACGTAACAGACGAGAACGGCATCACGCCTTTGCACTACGCTGTCCTGGGCGAAAGATCAAACATCACAGCGGTGTTGCTCGATGTAGGAGCGAATATCGAAGCCGTAGATCGATACGGCATGAAGCCCTTTGATCTGCGCAGGCCTGTGGTGAACAACCGGCAAGATCACAGACTAACGGCACATCAAGCAGCAAGCATGGGCAACCTTGAACAGACCCGCGCATACATCTCCATGGGGGGTGATCTTCACGCCTTGGACTACGGCAACTACAGCCTCATGCAGCACGCAGCGCTCAACGGTCACAGTGAGGTTGTTGCAGAGCTTCTCAGCGCGGGAGCGGACGCTCAGCACTTCCACCCATCGACTACGCCCCCGGTTCACCTGGCGGCAAAGAGCGGCTCGATACACGCCCTTGAAGTCCTGCTTGTGCATGGAGCGGATCCATCCGCCCTCAGTCCACTGCGGCAGAACGCAGCGCACCTTGCCAGCGAAAGCGGTAACGTCGAATGCCTTGATTTGTTGCACAAGCACGGGGTTGACCTTCACGCCGTGGATCTGCTTAAACAAACTCCTATGGATATTGCATTGAGCAAATCACACGATGTGGCAGTGCGATGGTTGGAAGAACATGGTTGTAGACACGGCGAGGTTGATAGTGACCAAACGCTTAGCAATACCGCTGCTGCCTCGTACAAGCAACGACTGCTGTCGAATGCATCACTTCAATACATTGTTGGGCGGGATGACGAAATGCCTCGACTGACATTCACAAGGATGCAATGAGCCTTGACAAACCCCTTATTTTTGATTGGATGAACTATCACTTCACGAAGTAAGGGAGAATAAATGATCCAAAATAAACCAATCAAGTTGTCGTCAAAAAGACCGAAGGGCGACGACCTGATCGAGTATCTGTTGTCTGTTCCTAATCTCGAATTGAAGATTTCGGCGCAGGTTCAAAGTGCGGGCGTTGACGCAGTGTCGGAATATTACGCCGAAGATACCAAGATCGAAACACATCTCATAACGACATCGCATTGGGGTGGAAAACTCGCGCAAGACCTGGGGCTCACTGGTAAGCCAGTCAACAAAGATGACATGTTGAAGCTGTTTGAGGGGTACGCTCCCAACGGTGACAAATTGTGTCAAAACGCGGGTCAAAAGCCACGGACAGAGGTCAAGATTGATCCCAAGACTGGCAAGCCCAGGTTGAATGAAGACGGAAGCGTTATGACGGTGGACAAGGGCGGACGGCGAGCGGCGTTTGACTTGACACACTCCCCACCAAAGTCTGTGTCGTTGCTCCTGGCGTTGGGCGATGACGAAACCAAGAAGGTCGTAATGGAGGCGCAGCGCGTCGCTGTCGATGCGTCCATGTCAAAAATGTTTGAGGCGTATACGCAGTGCCGTCGGGGTAAGGGTGGCAAAGATGTTATTGACGTTGATGGCTTGGCGTACTCGATGCACATGCAGTTCGGCAACCGAAATCTAGAGCCGCACATTCATTCGCACGTTCTGGTGTACAACGTGTGCAAGGGCTCTGATGGCGGCTATAGCACGTTCGACAGTTCCGAGATATTCCGCTTCCGCCATTCCGCCGATATGGTCTACCAGAACGTGTTGGCTACTGAGCTCACCAAGGCGGGATTTAAGATCCACCAAACCGAGGAGCTCGACGCACATGGCAAAAGAACCGGTGAGCGTGCGTGGGAGGTTGCCGGACTGCACGACCGTGAGTTGATCAATGAGTTCTCAACGCGACATCTTGAAATCATGGCGGAGCGCGGGAAGGGTACAGCGGATGCTTTGGCTTGGGCCAAGACGCGTAAGCACAAAGACGAACCGTCCTACCCCGAATTGATCGATCACTTTGATAAGTTGCTGGCTTCTGTAGGCGAGCGCAGATGCATCCCAACTGTCGAAGAGTTGAGGCAGCAGGATCATGTGCGGTGTGCTCCCCGAACCCGTGAAGAAATTTTGGAGCTCTTGCACGAGAACGATTCGATGTTTTCGTATCCAACCCTGTTGAAGCAGTTGGGCATCGAGAACCTGGGCTTCATGACCGCCGACGAACTTTTCAGTGCTGTGGATGAGACTGTTCAGGACACGGAGGATTTGTATGAAATCAACCCAATGGCGCTGCACGACGACGACAAGGGCTTGACGCTGGCCCGCAGGCACACTGAAATGCGTTACGCCGCGAAGTGGATGGTTCAAAGCGAGTTGCAGCTTATTCAAATGACCGAGGCACGTAAGGCCGAGGAATGGTGGAAGGTGCCACAGGCTTACGCTCAGCCCATCATTGAGCGAATGGAAAGGCGCAAAGGGTTCAAGCTCTCCGACGATCAGCGGCGTGCCGTTGAACACATCGTGTCGAACAGCGCGGGCGTGTGCATTGCGGAAGGCTTCGCGGGCACGGGGAAAACCACGGTCTCCGATTTCTACTCGGAGGTCTACCGATCGATGGGGAAGCGCATGCTGGGATGCGCTATCGGCAACCAGGCTGCGCAGGTGCTTCAAAGTGACTCCGGGATGGAGTGCAGGTCGGTTACCAAGATGCTCGCAGACTTGCTGCGCAAGCGTGTAGTGCTCAGCGAAAACGACGTGGTTGTCTTGGATGAAGCAGGGATGATTGACGTGCCGCAGATCAGAGCGCTGTCGTCGTACTGCAAAGCTGCAGGAGCGAAGTTGATACTGCAAGGCGACGAAGAGCAGTTGAAGCCTGTGGGTGCAGGGCAGGGCATGGCTTTGATGAGCGACATCCTGGGCTCAAGCACTCTCACTGAAATTCGCCGTCAAAAAGATCTTGAGATGCGCGAGATCGTGAAGATGTTCTACGCGTTTGACAGCAACGGTATGCCGGTCAAGCAGCGCACACCAAAATCGCGCGATGAAGTGCTGCAACAGTCGGCCGAAATTTGGTCCGCCATGGAAGCGGCGGGATGTGTGGATGAGTACGACACCCATGCACAGGCTGTAACGACGCTGGTGAGCGACTACTTTGAGTCCACCGCCACCACCGATGAGCGCTTGGTTCTGGCGCATTCCAATGCAGATTTGAAGACGCTCAACCAAGCCATCCGTAAGGGCTTCCAGGAGCGCGGGGTGGTGGACAGTGAAGAGGTGCAGATACGTGCAATTGGTAAGAAGTATTTTGAGGACATGTCCATATCAGTAGGGGATCGCATACGCTTCACGACAGCGGACAGTGTGATGAAGGTTGTGAACGGAACAGAGGCGTGCATCACATCCATTGTTCCCAACCGCAAGCGCGGTGGCTATGACGTGAATGTTGACGTTGACGAAGGTGGTGGTGTGTTCCGCAAGTTGAAGTTCAACACTGAGGAGTGGAAGGCCATTCAACACAACTACGCGCGCACTGTTCACGGCGCTCAGGGGCAGGGGAAGACCGACGTGTTCTTGCTGGGGAACGCTGGTATGACCGACAGCAGTTCGATGATGGTTGCCATATCGCGCGTGACAAAAGGTAAGTTCACGTTGTACGTGTCGTCCGACAACGCGGACACAATTCGTGAGCGTGTGGCACTGGATCGGGCAAAGGAGAACAATTTACATGTTGGTGTTCGTGGTGAGGTGGGTGAGAACTTGGAAAAAATATTTGACAGTTTCAAAATCAAGAAAACAGACACTCTCGATTTAAGAGCGAAGTCCACCAATTCAAAAAAGAAGGCTGTGGATGCACGGGAACAACTCGCTTCCAGGGAAATGGACGACTGGGTGAACAAACACGTTGACGTAATTCGTCAGGCTACTGATAAGCGTGCGTTGACGGTCCATGGACACCGTGCTAGCGTTCAAGAACACAAGCAATGATCACCATTATGTTAATCACCGCAGCAATCATTTTGATTGTCATCGGTGCGGGCGTTGTCTATCGCCGCGCCAGGAGCCGAGCTTTGCCGTCTGAGCAAGAGCAGGAGCGGCGGCGCGACGCAAACGAACGCAGCTACTTCTAAGACTATGGCCCCGATGGGGCCATGTCTTTTAAAGGTATGCGGCTACAGCTGCCACGGTAACCCCTATGCCCAGCAACCAATGGATCAAGGTCCACGATCTGGTTTTCTTGGAGACGGGCCACCGGCATTGCTTGGCGATCTCCATGCGCGCGGGTGTCATTCTCAGCACGGTGTTGACTCGGATGTTGGGCGGCTTGCCGTAGATATTCCATCCAGCCCGCTGCGCTGTGTACCGCCATGCGTACTCATGATCTTCTGCCTGGGCCGTTGTACCAACGAGGCTCGCGAGGTGAAGCATGGTGAAGCGCTGATCTTGCCAGCCCCCATCCGGTCGCCGGTGCTGCGTCTCGCGGCGCTTGAGGTCGGTAGACTGGCCTACGTAGCAGCAGCCGTTCTCAAACAGCAGAGCGTAGATGTGTCGTGTTCGGGGTCGGTATTTCTCTGAGCGGCCAAACCGTGCCGCGTCAGAGCCACTCATCCGCCCCCTTGGCGTAAGCGGATCCCATTGTCACTTAAAAGACTGAGATCCATGGTCCACTTCTGATTGTTGGAAGAGCGCTGTGTCCATAATCCAAATGCGTCGCAGATGTGCTTGTCTAAAAATTCATCATCACAGCCTGTTGCTGCTTTGAAGTGATGCCGCACTTCCGTTTCTTCGCCAACAAGTTTCGAGTACCCGTAGTTCGTCGCACGTACGCACTTTTGACAAGCACTTACAAGCCGTTTCATGGTTTGCACTTTTGAGGCGTCGTTGTAATGCCAGCGGGCTATGACATCCAAGTATTCTTCGCGTTTAGGATCCTCTACCGCTCCGCACAACTCACACGTGTGATTGCTGCGTTGTCGAAGGCCATTGGACAGACGCTTCCAATCAGACGGATCTAGGGCATTCTTGACTGATCTCATCCAACAACTCATTGGAACCATTGCAATATGCAAATGGTTGCCGCCGTATGTTCGATCTTCTCCAGTCAACGTGGTGATCGGTGAGGGATTGCTAATCGGAGTGAAGTGCAGGGACATCGATTGAGCTGAGTCTGTCGTATCGGCGTACCAAGCTTTACATTCCGCATCAAAGCGCCCACCCAGTGCGCGTGCTTTATCTTTCTCGATGAAGGGGACATGGAAGTATTGAGACATCATTCACCCCTTTCGTCTTGAGATATAAATGTCACATCGCTGCGAGAGCGCCCTGGGCCAGACCAGATCCATGAGAACAAAATGGTTGGAGTGTCATACCGGGCTGGCTCGCCAACAAAGTTTTGTCGGTGCGTCTTTCCAAGCAGAAGGCGACCGGTGTATGACACTCCATTGTGTTCGACAGTGTATTGACCGTCTGATCGGACGTTGTTGAAGTGGTATCGGCCCTTGCTGTTCGTGCGGCGCTCAATCAGTCTGTGCGTTTCATGGTGATAGGCACGAACAATCTCGCCTGACATTGGTTTGGCTTGCGCATCGACAACCACACCTGTGATGTCTGACGCAAGTACGTTAGATGCATGTGCATTTGACGAAGCGAACAACAGTGAGACTGCAATAATTAGAAATTTGATCATGTGTATTCTCCTTTTTGAGTAAAAAAATGGGGGCGCTTGACGGTGCCCCCATTGGTACTGCCGAGTTGTAATGACATGCGAAGCTCATGTGCTCCCTGATGATTTATCGCCTAAATCGGTAATGGGCTCCAACTGCTCCCATGGCCGAAGATCCTCCACCCACGGCAAATGCACCGCTGAGTGACCAGCGCTCACTTACACGGAAATTGGCACCCACGGCGATTGCTGTTTTGTTGGACGAAGCACCACCAGCAAACCCAAATTCTCCTTCGCCTACTTCTAATGGTGAAGTTCCGACATTGACCTGGCTTATAGCCGCAGCCTTCGCTCCAAGAGCGTTCAACTTGTCATCGAAACGGCGTTCCAGTGCATCAATGCGGTTGTTGGTTGCGGTCCACTGATCGTTAAATCGTTGTTCCATCGCCCACGCCTGACCACCATTGATGGCGTCCAGGCTTCCTTGTTCAATTCGGCCATCTGAAACGTTGGTGACGCGGTGTCTTCCAGCATCTAAGCCGGTTCCTGAGATTGATGCCCCGCCGTTGATTGATAAGCCACCTTGCTCGGACAATTCCACACTGTCATTCAGCGACACAGTTGTGGTCCCTGTGCTGTCGGTGTCAGTCGTGATGTTGCGTCCAGCGGCAATTGATGCCGATCCATCGCGGCCCGGATCACCCTTATCGCCTTTTGGACCAGTAATGCTTTCTCCCGGTTCGCCTTGGGGTCCCTGCGGGCCAGGGGCACCGCTGCCACCGCCAGAAGAGTTTTCCACAGTGGTCAAACGACCATCGATGGAGACAAGAGCATCGTGAACATTGGAGTAGCTCGATCCGCCGAGGGAAACGGCCCAGCCGTTGTACACGCCGTAGGTGAAGCCAGCAGTGCCGCCCAGTGTGGACGTGACGGATTTCAACTGACCAAAGGTGGGCGCATCGGAGTCGTTGAGCGCGTTTTGCAAATTGATCAAACGCCGCTTATATCTATCGTCACCGATTGAAAAGACATCGGCCTCTCTGCAACTCGATCTATCTCCAATGGCGACACAGCCCCAGGCAGTCGCACTTGAGAAGCCGCCAATTGCTGTTGTAAATGGTTCCGATGCATACGCACCGTGACCTATCGAGGTGGCGTTGTCCCCTGCATAGCCGAAGAAACCAATCTGCGTTGAGTAATTCCCTGCATACCCCTGGGTGCCGTAACTTGTTCCTTGAGACCCAGCATAGGAGCCGACACCCGTAGCTATTCCGTCAGGCCGCGCAACTGCACCTATTCCTTGCGAAATGCCCATGAAACCACTCCCAGCTTTCATCAATGTTTGTCCAGACAAGTCGTAATCGGATCTCAACATCAGGTTTCCATATCGGTAGCCGTAATATGTAAAGCCGTCTATATCCAGTCTGTTGTAATACACGACTTCACTAAGATCAGGGTCCAGCGGCTGCACTTGCCACTCTGGACGGCTCATTAAAAACTCTTTTTGGCTTTCACTGAGGCTTGTTGATACCTCGGCGATAGCAATCGTTGGCATGGCAAGCGCAATGCCGACTAAAAGCAAAGCACCTTTTATTTTTTGACTCATAGAAACCTCCTTATGTTTTGAGAAACGGCATTGCTTTAGAAAAGCAAACATTTCTATTTTGTCAAGTGCTTTATCTGGTGCGCACTTGATTTATCAGATTAAGAAATAAAAAAGCCCCCATTACGGGGGCTTGCCGATATCGCCAAGGAGGTGAGGCTTTCGGCTATCTCAAACTAACAGTGCGCGAAGACATGTCAAGATCATTGACAATATTCATTTTGCTCATAACGTGAATTTAAATCATGTGTTGAGGTGAGTATGTCTAAGGTAATTTATATTTGCGCGTTTGGCTTAATGCTTATCGCATCACCCATTGCTATTGGTGGCACAGTTGATGCTGAGAGTTTGGATGGGGAACATCTTCACGAATTTATTGAGCGCGTGTCTTTGGAGGATCGTGCGGGCACGTGCGGGTTTATTCGGCGCGAAAATGGCAAGTACGCCATAGGCGCTGCCGATTGCAATTTGTTGTCCCGTCGTGCGGATATCATCGTGTATCACACTGGCAATTGGCGTCGTCTGGCATATGCACCCGTAGACGCCTCAATCAATGTCAACGGAAAATCACTGCCTGGACGTGTTCTTGCCGAAATCACAGCGCCCAAAGCACTAAGCCAGGATGAATTTGCGAGCGCCTTGGCGGAACCAATCGCGCAATACACCAAGCAGTTGCAGCACGAAGTGTGTGCTCAGATCTGCAAATCGAGTGATGGAACATGGGGCGCGACGATCACGACCGTCCACTCCCACGTGATGTGTCCTGTCACCACCGTCTGTCCCGCAGGCATGGCATCAACTGGGCAGGGTATTCACACTCATCCTACGGGCGCGACATACAAGGTGAACGCCGCCGATAAAGATGTTCTCCTCGCTGGCCCCTTCTACCGGATTGGATCCAGAGAGGCGCGCGGGCACACGGATGTGTTCTCAGACGAAGACTACAAAGCCGGTCCTGGCTACATGGTCACCGACAAGGGCCGCTTGATGCACCAAGGCGGCCCAAAGAAAGTTCGCGTCATAAGCATTGGTATGTAATCCAATTCGTTTGCCCTGACGATCCCTGTTGCGCCCCGATAGCTGGGGCATCGTTATAGCCCTGCATGAATAGAGCATGCCACTCCGCTGGACGGCCACTTGCCCATCCAACATAGGGTGATGATCCAGCACCGGCAACGATCTGCCATCCGCTTGCAGTACATACTGCTGCCCGGAATGTGCCACCGCACGGACCCACTGCACTGCAACTGATGTAGTTGGACCACGACCTCTGACCGATATTTGATCCATTGCAATCCTTCAATCCATTGAGTGGGGAGGAGTTCTGCCACGCAATGCGGTACGAACGGTTTTCGACCGTGCAACTTGCCGCACAGGAGTTCACGTGATTGCGTTGCGCGCCTGTGTCATACCAGCCACCCCAGGCACCGACGTTCGGCGACGGTGGTGTTGGCTGTCCACTGGGGCAGCTAAAACTTATCGTGCGTTGACGGTACTGCTGTTTATCAAACCCGTTTTGCCCGGAGTAGCCAACGGGGCATCCGTAATCCACCTGCACCCATTGTTCGTCCGTCTCGTTATACGGTGAGGGGCATGCACTGCAATTTTGATTGTGGTTGCGGCTGCCGCTTTCGACCCAGTTGCCATACGTTTCGCTGCGTCCTGGGTCTGTTTGGTTTGCCGAAGAATTGCATTCATATGTGATATTGACAGTCTGTTTAAAGATTGCCTCCCACGTTTGATTGCCAAACGTTCCCGCTGGGCACGCACCCGTACGTGGTTCCGTACGCTCCAATGTGCTTGATGAGTTCGCGGGGCAAGTGTGGCATACACCAACTATGGAGCTGCCTTTCATATCCCATATGCCACTCCAAACCGGGGTTTCAGTTGCGCTCGCACAGCGAGAGTATTGTTGCTCAACACCATTGCGCATGCCGTACGAATTGATGGGGCAGGGGGCATTTGCAGGGCGTTCCAAACGTCCTGGCGTACAGCATGTGCCCAAGGTGACACACGAAGCAGCACATGAGTTATTGACTGTTTTCCAGTCTCCCCATTCCTTAATGCCGCTGCCATTGCAGTTGCGGTATCTTTCTCGCGATATGCTGCCCCCTTGACCGGCCGGGCACGCGATTGAAGATGTTTCCTTGTCCGTAATTGGGTCAAATGCGCACGACGGTGGAACAGGCAAAGGGCTCTTGCATGTGCTCAATGTGGTTGTCCATGACCCCCACTGTCCGCTCGGGCATTGTTTTGTACGGGTGTTCACCACGTAACCGATCTGGGTCGCCGGACAGTTGCCGATTTGCGTTTCAGTTGTCTCAATGCACTGACTTAACGGCGGTGTTGGTGTTATCGGGTCTATTGGTGTCGCGTTTGCGGCGCACGTGTTGAACGTCGTTGCCCAGGATGACCATTGCAGTTTAGGGCATGTGGACGATGGGCAAGTCCCATTGCGGCGCTGTGTAATTGACCCGCTAGTGTTTCCAGCGCAAGCAAGGGTCTGTGTTTCAATTGTTGGTGAGCATTCGCACGCGCTGATATCTTCTGCGGCTGTCACCGTATGCTTGTTCGTGTATCGAAACAGTATTTCGTTGTTGTTACGGGTTGAGCATTGGGTTGCCAATAGATCCTCTCGCATAGGGCTATAAGGCCGTTGCAGCTGAAATCCATTGACTCTGACGAAATCCGCTGACGCGCCAATGGCGCTGGCAAGCTTTATGCAGGTCTTGCTTGGCACGGACAAATACACAAGATCAATTGAGTCGTTGTTGCCAAATGCGCTTCCCGGCTGGACAACTGTCATTTCAGCAACGGAGGAAGGCGGGTGCAATGCGCCGTTTTGTACGACAAAGTTGGAGTTGAATGTGTTGCGAAGTGTATCGGTGTTTAGTCCATCGTAAGATGGATGCAGGACGTATAAGTCCGTGACAGATTGGACAATTTTAGCTGCGCGCTCTTGTTCAACGCGAATTGCAGCCATTGAGGCTGATGGCGTGAAAAGTTTGTAAGTCATTGCTCCGAGACCCACAATCAGGGCAACACACAAAGTCAATTCAAATAAGTTAAATCCTTTTTCACGCATTGTTCCCCCTGCTTATCAACTCGATTGATTTTACATTACGGTTGATTTCGCATTTGGCAAGCTTATGCTTTGCAATGCATTGGCGATCAATCAATGCATTTGTTCTTTCCGGATGGTTGGTCAAGGCCTGATGAGGGCGTCCTGGTCCCGTGGACACGGACCCATGCACTGCTTGCCCTTTGACGCACCCGCACGCTGAGACAGGCTGAGACGCTACGAGAAACCACCTGTGTCCATGTTGTGTCCATGCAGGGTGTGTCCACCTCAGGGCATAAAAAAACCCTTGCAGGGCAAGGGTTTATGGGTCGATACTGTTCCTACGCCAATGGTGCTTCATCAGCGGGGTGTGTTCGGGCTGCTTCTCTGTCACGCGGGGTCCATCACAGTCGGGGGCAGCCCGGAAGGCCGCCTGGTCGGCCATTGTAGGGGAGGGGGCGGGCAGGGCGAAGGGCGCGCCGCGCAGCCGTGCCCTGGTGCCTGAGGCGTGCACAGGCCTCCCGTCATTCAATCGCGAACCCGGCAACATGGCCTGTCTCGTCAAGCCGGACCGTGTAGCCGACGAACGCACCCGGACCAAACTCGGCCACATAGCTGTAAAGCGTGCCCTTTTCGCCTTGGCTCGTGCCCTTGAACACCATGTCGGTCGGTTCGCCGTAAGGCCCCACGGAACTCATCAGGCCGGCACCGATGCCAGCGGCCAGCTTGCCACGCAGGTCGTCGCTGAAGGCGCTGTAGTCGGTGCCGTTCTGCAACTGGCGGAACGATGCCTTTGCGCTGTCGCGGACGGCGGCAACCTCGCCGGCAACCGGACGTTCCCACGCCGCGACGATGTCCGGGTGCAGGGCGGCGAACACCAGATTGGTCATGGTGACGCCGGCCTCGGGCTTCTTGTCGCCCAGGTTGGTAAAGGCCAGGATGCGCAGGCCATGATCAGGGTAGTACTCATCGGCGGTGGTGAAGCCCTGCGCGCCGCCGGTGTGACCGACGCGCGCCTGCCCGTACACGGCATCCACGAACAGGCCGAGGCCGTAGCCCACGGGCTTGCCATCGGCCGTAGCGAAGGAGGTCTTCATCTGCGCATAGCCGGCTGCGGATACCACCTTGCCACCGCTCAGAGCGGCGTCCCACCGAGCCAGATCATCTAGTGTGCTGACCAGGAAACCGGCCGCACCGCTCCAGTCGGGGTGGAAGTACGGCGAGCGCTGCAACGCGCCCTGCTCATGCCGGTAACCAACGGCCATGCCGGCCAAGCGGTCGCTATCAGCCAGGGTAAAGGTGTGGGTCATGCCCAGCGGCGCCAGCATGTGCTGCTGCAGGTAGTCGCGGTAGTGCTCGCCGGAGACGGTTTCGATCACCTTGCCGAGCAGCGCGTAGCCGGTGTTGGAATACGACCAGCGCGTGCCTGGCGGGAAATCCAGCGGCTGGCCGGCAATGCGCGCGATCAGGTCATCGAAATCGATGGGGCGTGTCACCAGGTCATCGACCTCCGCTTCGGGCCCATCGAAGTACTCGTGCAGGCCGCTGGTATGGGTCAGCAGGTGGCGCAGGGTCACCTCGCTGGCGTGAGGCGCATGCGGAAGGTAGCGCGCCAATGGGTCGTCCAGTTGCACCTTGCCCGCTTCCTGCAGCTGCACGATGGCGGCGGCGGTGAATTGCTTGGTGATCGAACCGATCTCGAACGGCGTATCGGTACGCACCGGCAGCGCGCGCTCACGGTCTCGCAGGCCGTAAGCACGGGAATAGAGAGGCTTGCCATCAACGATCACCGCGATGGCTGCGCCGGGCACCTGGAAGCGTTGCATGACCTGCTGCACATCGGCATCGATGCGCCGCGTCACAGCGGGGTCGAGGTCGGCGGCATTGCCGCCACCGCCGCCGCTCTGCAGGGCCGGCAGCGTGGATGAGGCCGACGCGCCGCCGCAGATGGCAATGGCAGCGACCAGGCCGCCGGCAACGATCCGCAGGTATCGAGTACGCATGTACGAATCACCCATTATTCAATTTTGATCTATAGTTTGAATTATGAGCCAACCCCTAGCAAGCCCTCATGCACCGCGAGCCCTGGAACTGACCCCCGACCAGCTGGGCGCCATGGCGTCCTCACCGCGGCTGGCGATCCTGCAGCGGCTGGATATCGACGGCCACGCCACCGTGCGCGAGCTGGGCGAGCGTCTGGGGCGCCCGGTTACCGCGCTCTACCACCACCTCGAGCGGCTGGAAGAGGCGGGCCTGGTGCAGGTGGTGGAACGGCGCAGCACCGGTCGCCGGCCCGAAGCGGTCTATGCCGTGGTATCGCGGCAGCTGTCCTCGGCCGCCGCACTGCGCACGCCGGGCGGGCGCAGGAACCTGATCAAAGTGGCCAGCAGTGCGGTGGGTGCCAGCTTGCGCGCGTTCTCGGCCGCCGCCACGCATGCGGCGGCGCGCTTCGACGGCAGCCAGCGCAACTGTGCCGTGCGCCATCTGTCGTTCCGTGCCGACGCTGCCCAGTTGGCGCGCATCAACGCGCTGATAGGCGAGCTCGAACAGGCCAGCCTGCAAGCCGGTGACGAGGCCGAGGATGGCCAGCCCCTGCTGCTGACAGTGGTGCTGGCCAGCGTGCCGGACAAACGCAAGGACTGACGGCGGCTCGGCACGATCGTCGGGCGTGCCGCGGCGAGAGCGCGCGTGCGCGATGCACAGCCGGTCAGTCCGTGCGCAGGTGCAGGGTAGGGTGGGCCGCGAACACGTCCATGATGAGGTCGAAATAGGTCTGGCCGGCGCCGCGTTCCAGCGCATCCAGCTGGGTGGCGATTCTCGCGGCATTGAACACGCCGGGCCGCGCCTGTTTTTCCTGCAGCCAGGCGCGGGTGGCCGCCACCCCGAGCGCGGCGCGGCTGTGTGCGATGTGCGTCCAGTGCACCGTGGCGGATGCGTGCCCGGCCAGTGCGCCGTAGCCGCCATAGAGCAGGTCATCCAGTGCATCCAGGCTCGGGGCCAGCTGCCAGTCCTCGTTGGTCATGAACACGCGGTTGATTTCAGCGTAGAAGCCGGCGATGTCGTGGATGGCGCTTCCGTCCAGCACCAGGGTGGGACCGGTCATCCCCGGGTCCGCGCGTCCAGGTGCGGTGCGCACCGGGCGGTGGTTGTCGGCGGCAGAGTGGGTTCATGCATCGGCAACAGTCCTCGTGACGCGTTGGTTGGGTGGCTGCCCGAGGCGCGACGTGGGTGGTCACCCCGGCAGGTTGCAGCAATCGATTGTGCGTGCAACACGGTGATGTCCGACGCTTTTCTTCTCGTGGTGCACTGCAGCGCATTCGGCGGTCGAAACAAATGCTATCCAATGAATGTCCGGGACCGCACTTTTAAAGGGCTTCCAATTCTGCAGACTGCGCGGGTTGATGAGGGAAAACCATGCGTAGCAAGCTGTTCGTCCCCGGCGCCCGGCCGGAATTGTTCGACAAGGCCATGGCCGGCGAGGCCGATGCGCTCTCTTTCGACCTGGAAGATTCGGTGCCCGAGGCCGGCAAGGCCCAGGCCCGCGACCAGGTCGCCGGCTTCCTGCGCCGCGTGCAGGGCGGCGCCGGTGACAAGCAGTTGATCGTGCGCAGCAACGGGACCGACAGCGCCCATTTCGGCGCGGACCTGGATGCGGTGGCGCTCCCCGGTGTGGACTTGCTCAACCTTCCCAAGATTGAATCGGTGGCTCAGCTGCTGGCGGCCATCGCCCGGCTGGAACGGGCTGAGCAGCGCAACGGCGTGACGAGCCCGATCAGGCTGCTGATCAACATCGAAACCCCCAAGGCCCTGCGCATCGCCGCCGAACTGGCCGGCGCGCACCCGCGCGTGGCCGGAGTGCAGCTGGGGCTGGGTGACCTGTTTTCGCCCAATGGCATCGACCGTCAGCCGAGCAACGTGCATGCCACGCTGTTCGCGCTGCGGTTGGCGGCCGCTGAAGCCCAGGTGTTCGCCTGCGACGGTGCGTTTCCGGACGTGGCCGACAGCGACGGTTTCCTGGCCGAGGCGCAGATGGCCCGGCAGTTGGGCTTCATCGGCAAAAGCTGCATCCACCCGCGCCAGGTTGCCCTGGCCAACGCCACCTTCAGCGTGCCGCCGGCGATGCTCGCGGAGGCGCAGCGGATTGTTGCCGCCGCCGCCGGTGCCGAAGGGCAGGGGCACGGCGCGTTCCTGTTTGAAGGCCGGATGATCGACCTGCCGTACCTGCGCCGTGCTCAAGCCCTGCTGGCCGCGTCTTCTCCCCCGCTTGCCTGATTGCGGTATCGGGATGCATCGACCACTGTCTCTTACCTGCGCTCTTGCCGGCTTCGGCGTTGCCGCACTTCTTCCGGGTAATTTCATGCACAAGCCTGCACCGTCCGCGTTCCTCTCCACTGTGCTCCGGCGCTGCGCGCGCAGCGTGCGGCTGGTTGCCGCCGCTGTCCTGCTTGCCGGCAGTGGCGCCGTGGCCGCCGAGAGCCTGACCACGGTGGCGGCCGGCAACCTGCCGGCACTGCCGGCGCAGATTGCGCCGGGCGGGCTGGTACATGTGGACGGGCGCCTGGTGGCACTCAGCCATGACGGTGCCTGGGAGCTGCGCGCCGACAACAAGGCGTGGGAGGCGTTGGCGGCGCCGGCCGCAGGGCAGCTCGGCGGGCTTGAGGGCAGCGTCAGCGCAGCCGGGCGCACCTATCTGTTGCAGGGCCGGGATGCGCTCGGCGACCGCCTGCAGCCGGTGGTCCTGAACAACGGCGCGCTGGTGTTCGGCGCGGCCATTGCGCTGCCCGCGCCGCTGCGCAACGCGCGGGCGGCCACCTTCGGTGACGCGCTGTATCTGGTGGGCAACGATGGGGCTGGCAGCGCCCAGCTCTACCGCCGCACCGCAGCGGCAGGCACCGCCGCCTGGCAGCCTCTGGAGGATCTGCCCCAGCAGGGGGTTGCCAGCGCATTGCAGGCGCAGAAAGGCGCGCTGTACCTGGGCCTGGGCACCGGCACGGGCAGCGACCAGCTGTGGCGCCGCAATGCGGACGCCAGCTGGCAGCAGGTCGCGTCGCCGGACGGCACGATCGTGGCCGGCTCGATGCGCGCGCTGGGCCAGGCGCATCTGCTGATGCTGGTGAAGGACGGCAGCGGCGTGACCCAGGCGCGTACGTTCCACACCATCACCGACGCATGGACGACACTGGACACGCCGATTGCCGCAGCACCGCAGGCCGTCACGGCGTGGGGCAACGGACTGGCCTGGGCCACCGCGGGCGCCACCGGCAGCCAGCTCCAGTACGCCGAACTGCAGGGCGGCAAGCACCTGCTGCGCTGGCTGGACTGGACGGTGATCGGCATCTACCTGCTGGCCATGCTCGGCATGGGTTTCTACTTCTATCTCAAGGACCAAAACGCTTCCACGGCGGACTTCTTCGTCGGCGGGCGCTCGATTCCGTTCTGGGCGGCCGGCATCAGCCTGTATGCCACCAACACCAGTTCGATCAGCTTCATCGCCATCCCGGCCAAAGCCTTCGATACCAACTGGCAGTACCTGACCAACAACCTGATCGCGGTCGTCGGCCTGATGTTCGTGGCGGTCTGGATCGTGCCGCTGCTGCGCCGGCTGGACCTGATGAGCGTGTTCTCCTACCTGGAAACCCGCTTCCACCCGGCGATCCGCATGCTGTCCAGCGCACTGTGCATCGTGATGCAGATCGGCAGCCGCATGAGCGTGATCCTGTTCCTGCCGGCGCTGGCGATCTCCACCATCACCGGCGTGGACGTGGTCTGGTCGATCATGCTGATGGGCGTGTTCACGATCATCTACTCCACCGTGGGCGGCTCCAAGGCGGTGATCTGGACCGACGTGGTGCAGGTGATCGTGATGTTCGGCGGTGCCTTGTTCGCGATCGGCTTCATCTTCCTGCAGACCGGCGGCGACATGCCGCAGCTGCTCAGTGCGGCCGCGGCGGAGGACAAGACCAAGCTGTTTGATTTCAGCTTCGACCTGACCAAGGCCACGGTGTGGGGCTTCATCTTCCTGGTCGTGTTCGATGTGGTGCTGACCTTCCCGAAGGACCAGGTGCTGATGCAGCGCACCTTGTCCACGCGCTCGGACAAGGAAGCCGGGCGATCGATCTGGGCATTCGCCGCCATCATGATTCCCGGCGGCTTCGTGTTCTACGGCATCGGCACGGCCCTGTGGATGTACTACCGCAACAACCCCGAGCGCCTGAATCCGCTGCTGCCGATCGATGCAACCTTCCCGCTGTTCATCGCCGCCGAGCTGCCGGCCGGCGTCACCGGGCTGATCATCGCCGGCATCTTCGCCGCGGCGATGTCGACCCTGTCGAGCATCATCAACTCGATCTCGACCCTGGTTTCGGTGGATTTCTACCAGAAACTGGTCAAGGACCCGAACGAGAAAACCGCCGTGCGCGTGGCCGAATGGTCCGGCGTGGGCGTGGGCCTGATCGGCATCGGCATCGCGCTGGTGATGAGCCGCTATGACATCCATTCGCTGTTTGATGTCTCCATCGAACTGGCCGGCCTGCTCGGCGGTGGTTTTGCCGGTGCCTACACGCTGGGCATGTTCACCCGCCGCGCCAACGCGCCGGGCGTGGCGATCGGTGTGGCCGGCTCGATCCTGATCACGCTGGTCTGCTGGAGCATGAACCTGGTGCACCCGTACTTCTATCTGGCGATCTCGATCCTGCTGTGCATCGTGATCGGCTATGTGGCCAGCCTGTTCTTCCCGGCACCCACCCGCTCGCTGAAGGGGCTGACCATCTACCGCGATACCCCGGCCGAAGCGGCAGCTCCATGACCAGCACCGTTGAGGCGCCGGCGCACGGGCCATTGGTCCAATCGCATTGCGCCAGTGGCTCGTGTAGGTTGCTCACGCGCTGAGAGGTAATCCGTGGAAACCCAGTTCCTGAGTACGTTCGTAACGGTGGTGGACCGCGGCTCGATGGCTGCCGCGGCCCGCTCGCTGCATATCACCCCGGCCGCGGTCGCCCAGCAGATCCGCACGCTGGAACGTGAACTCGGCGCGCCGCTGATCGCCCGCGCCGGGCGCACCGTCAGCGTCACCGAGGACGGCGCGCGCATCCTGCAGCGGGCGCGCGACCTGCTGCGCCAGGTCGCCGATCTGCGCAGCGTGGCCAATGAGAACGACCTGGCCGGCGAGCTGCGGCTGGGCGCGTGCCCGACCGCGCTGGCCGGCCTGCTGCCGGACATCCTGTCGCGGATGGTGGCGACGTTCCCGCAGATCAACGTCTTCATCAAGCCGGGTTACTCGGCCGATCTGTACCGGGCGGTGGAGGCTGGCGATCTGGATGCGGCGATGGTGCTGCAGGCCCCCTTCGCGCTGCCCAAGACCTGCAAGTGGCAGCAGCTGCGCGAGGAGCCGCTGGTGGTGCTGGCGCCGGCCCATCTGGGCAGCCGTGACCCGCACGAGCTGCTGCGCGAGCAGCCGTTGATCCGCTACGACCGCCACGAATGGGGCGGTCGCCTCGCCGATGACTACCTGCGACAGGCCGGGATCGTGCCGCGCGAGCGGTTCGAGCTCAATGCACTCAACGCCATCGCGGTCATGGTCGACCGCGGGCTCGGCGTGTCACTGGTGCCGGATTGGGCCAAGCCATGGCCGGAAGGATTGAATGTCGTGCGCATTCCCTTGCCGCAGTGCAGCGAACCGCGCCGGATTGGCGTGGTCTGGTCGCGTTCGTCGGTGCGCATCCGCCTGGTGAACGTGCTGCTGGAGGAAGCGCGTGTCGCATTGACCGAGCCGCAACGCTGACACCACGGGTTTTCGCGCGGTGCGCCGTACGAAGCGAAACAAATCCTAGGCTTTGAACATACCTGAGCACAGTTCTATCGCCATGACGCCGCGCCTAGGCTCTCGCCTCGTTGCCGGACAGGACGTGGAGACCCGCAAGGGAACCGCATCGACCGGCGGAAGGGCGAAAGCCCACGCGCGTCATCGGTGGCGACGGCTCCCCGGCCGGCTGTCCCGCATTTCCTTTTTTGGGGGGGAGAAACGAATGATCAAGCCACTTTCCGCGGCCATCAGCACTGCACTGTTCGCCTGTGTCATCAACCCTGCCATGGCGCAGAGCACGACGCCCACCGATCTGGACCAGGTGATCGTGACCGGCAGCCGGACCCCGATCTCGATCGAGAAGGTCCCCGGTGCAGTGACCGTCGTGAACCAGGAACAGGTGCAGCGCACCCTCAACCTGACCGAAGACGCCACGGCCGTGCTGGCACGCATGGTGCCGGGCTACTCCGAATCCTCCCAGGCGATGAGCAACAGTGGCGAGACCCTGCGCGGCCGCGTCGCGCTGCGCCTGTTCGACGGTGTGCCGCAGGGCTCCCCGCTGCGCGAAGGCAGCCGCAACGGCACGTTCACCGACATGGGCGTGATCGGCCGCATCGAAGTGATCAACGGCCCGTCCGCTGCCGAGGGCATCGGCGGTGCCGGTGGCGTCATCAACTATCTTTCCAAGAATCCGGAAGTGGACGGCCACCAGACCACGGTGAGCACGCGCTACGGCACCCAGTTCAAGGATGACAGCGGGCAGTCCAAGATCGGCATCACCCACACCTTCAAGGGCGATGCGGCGGACTTCCTGATCAGCGGCGCCTACATCGACCGCGGCATCGCCTACGACGGCGACGGTCGCCGGGTGGGGTTGAACACCTCCGGTTCGCTGTCCGATTCCTACAGCAAGAACCTGTTCCTGAAGGGCGGCTACAACTTTGGCGAGGGCCAGATGCAGCGCATCCAGGCCAGTTACAGCAACTTCCATATCGGTGGGAAGCACAACTACATTCCGGTCGAAGGCTGCCGCTACGACGCCGTGGAGTGCCCGATTCCGAGCACCAATACCGCCGAGAAGGGCTCGATCAAGGATTCGCTGGCCGAGTTCAACGATTTCGAACAGTTCGCTGCCAAGTACACCCATGCCGACTTCTTCGGCGGTGACCTGAGCGTGGATCTGTACTGGGCCAAGCAGGCGATGCGCTATGTGCCGGAGAACGGCGCCGACCGCCAGCTGGTCAAGCCGGCCCCGCCCGAAGCCGACCGCATCTGGGACCAGTCGGAGATCAATTCCGAGAAGAAGGGGCTGCGTGTGGCTTACGCCTACAGCGGCCTGTTCGCGGTGGAGGGCCTGCGCCTGCGTACCGGCCTGGACCTGGTGGAAGACACGGCTGAACAGCGCCTGGCGTTGACCGACCGGGTCTGGGTGCCGCCGATGAAATACACCAGCCTGGCGCCGTACGCGCAGCTGAGCTGGGACATCGGCCCGGTGACGCTGGATGCGGGCATCCGCCGCGAAGATGGCCAGCTGGAGATCGACAGCTATACCACCACCGCCTACCGCGACTTCACCCCGGTGCAGGGCGGCAAGCTCGACTACAAGGCCAACCTGCCCAACTTCGGTGCGATCTGGCGCATCAGCGATGCGTGGTCGGTGTTCGCTTCTTACTCGGAAGGCTTCGGTATCGCCAACGTGGGCATCCCGTTGCGCAACATCCAGGCCAACAGCCCGTGCAAGGCAGTGGCATGCATCGCCGATCTGCAGCCGCTGATCACCAAGAACAAGGAAGTGGGCTTCAACTGGCGCGGCGAGCAGGCACAGGTCGGCATCTCAGGCTACCGCTCGACCTCCGAGTTCGGCTCATCGCTGACCGTGGACAAGGTGACCGAGGACTTCATCCTCACCCGCGCGCCGACCCGGATCGAAGGCGTTGAACTGAACAGCGCCTGGACCTTCAACGACCAGTGGAAGGCGACGCTGTTGTACTCGCGGATCCGCGGCCAGACCCAGTACTACGACGGCTCGGGCCTGAACAAGGAGATGGGCATCCTCGATATCTCGCCGGACAAGGTCAATGCCTCGCTGACCTGGACACCGAATGATCGTTTCGATGCGACGCTGGGCGTGAGCCGTACCTTCAGCCGCGACCTGCGCGAAACCTTCGCCAATCCGTCCAACGGCGCGGTGTACCGCAATGACGAGGATACCTACGGCTACGCGTTGTGGGATCTCAGCATGAACTACGACACCGGCACCTACGGCAAGCTGTCGCTGGGCATCGAGAACCTGCTGGACAAGCAGTACGTGCTGACCTGGTCGCAGTTGCCGGGTTGGCAGAACTTCTTCTCCGGCCGTGGCCGCATGGTGTCGCTGACCCATACCTTCACGTTCTGACCGTCACCGCGGACCGGTGCTGCGAACCACTGCAGCGCCGGTCCGTTTTTATTGCCTTACCCTGTCATGACGTTACCGCCACTGACAGCAGGAGAGCGGATGTACTGGCCATCGCACGGACCGGCCCACGCCCGTCATTGCCGCCCCCGGGCACGCCTGGCCGTGCTCGCGTGGCTGATGCTGGCGGTGGGACAGGCTGCGGCGTCGTTGCCGGAACGTCCCGCCTCACCGCCACGGCTGCCGGCGGTCGATGCTCTCCTCCGCGAATCGACCGGCCGCCAGGGCTATACCGGCGCGGTCGCGCTGGTGATTCATGACGGCCGCGTCGTGCATGACGCCGGCTACGGTTGGCAGGATCTGGCGCATGCCACGCCCATGCAGCGTGACAGCATTTTCCGCATCTACTCGATGACCAAAACGGTGGCCTCGGTGGCCGCCTTGATGCTGGTGGAAGAGGGTCGGCTGGATCTGGATGATCCGGTGGCGCGCCATCTCCCTGAGTTCTCAGGCCTGCAGGTCTTCACCGGGGGCACCGCCGCGGCGCCACAGCTGCGGCCGGCGAGGCAGACGCTGACCGTGCGGCACCTGCTCACCCATACCGCCGGTTTCGCAGCGGGTGGGGAGGGATTCGAGGCCGTCACCGAGCTGCTGGAACAGCAGCACGTGCAGGCTGCGGACAGCCTGGCCGCCTACACCACGCGCCTGGCCCGCGTGCCACTGGCGACCGAGCCGGGCACGCGCTTCCGTTACGACAGCACGTCGATAGAGGTTCTGTCGCGCGTGGTGGAAGTGGTGGGGGGGCTGCCATTCGAGCAGTTCCTGCAACAGCGCATCTTCCGCCCGCTGGACATGCGTGACACCGGGTTCGTGGTGCCGGTGCGCGATCGCCCACGCGTGGTGGCGTTGACCACCATGGGCGGGCACGGTGATCTGGTGCTGGCCGATGAGGTACATGCACGGATGCCCGGCAGTGCGCTCCGGCCGTATCCAAGCGGTGCCGGTGGTCTGTATTCCACGGCCGGCGACTATGGCCGGCTCGCGCAGATGCTGCTGGACGGCGGCCGCTGCGGCGAGGTGCAGTTGCTTCGACCGTCCACCGTGGCCCTGATGATGCAGAACCAGCTGGTGCACACCGCCTTGCCCCGCCCAGTGACCGAGTTCAGCGATGCCGAGGGCTTCGGCCTGGGCGGTTCGGTGTTGCTGGATCCGGCCCTGAAAGGACGCACCGCTTCGGTGGGTGCGTTCGGCTGGTCGGGCGCGGCCTCGACCTATTACACGATCGACCCGGCACGCCGCCTGGTCGCGATCCTGATGCTGCAGCATCTGCCCGGCGGCAATGACGATCTGCCGCGCATCAGTACGACGTTCTACAACCGCGTTGATGAGGCGATAGACCCATGAGTAGTGCGGCACGTTCCACCGTCCTTGTCGCCGGCTCGGCCAATCTCGATTTCGTGGTGCGCGCCACGCATGTGCCGGCGCCCGGTGAGACGGTGCTAGGCCGTGGCTTCAGCACGTTCCCCGGTGGCAAAGGCGCCAACCAGGCCGTGGCCTGCGCGCGGGCCGGGGGGGCGCCGACACGGATGCTGCTGGCCGTGGGCGAGGATGATTTCGCCGCACCGATCGAGGCGTCCCTGCGCGATGCCGGCGTGGCCCTGTCGACCGTGCGCGATCCTGCGCTGCCCACCGGAACCGCCTTCATCTGCCTGGCCGACACCGCCGAGAACGCGATCACGGTCGCGCCGGGTGCCAACCTGGGGCTGCGCGAGGAGCACCTGCCGGCGCTGGAGGGCGTGGGCTGGCTGCTGCTGCAGCTGGAAACGCCCGTGCCCACCATCACCGCCTATGCCCGCCGCGCCCGTGCGGCCGGGCTCAAGGTCGCGCTCAACGCGGCGCCGGCACAGGTGCTGTCCGATGCGCTGCTCGCGCTGCTGGATGTGCTGATCGTCAACGAAGGTGAGCTGGACGTAGTGGCCGGCCATCCCCCGGACCTGGCCACGGGGCTGGCGCGCGTGCCGGTGCCCTGCGTGATCGTGACCCTGGGTGCGCGTGGCTGCCTGGCCCGGGTGAACGGGGAGGTGCTGCTGCAGCCGGGCTTCCGTATCGACCCCTTGGACACCACCGCGGCCGGCGATACCTTCTGTGGTGTCCTGATCGCTGCGCTGGCGGACCATCAACCGATGGCCGAGGCGCTGTTTGCAGCCACCGCTGCCTCCGCGTTGGCCTGCACCCGCCTGGGTGCACAGGCGAGCATTCCCACCCGCGCCGAGGTGCAGGCGCTGCTGGCCGATCCCACGCGCGTTCCCGATGCCGCCGCCCATGCCGCGCTGGCGGCAGGGTACGCGCGCTGATGTACCTCCTTTCCGTTTCCTGCTGGATGCCTTGCCCATGACCACGCCGTATCAGAGCCCCGACTACGACACCGATGCAGCCGACTACGGGCGTGAGGCGATCCGCACCGAGTACAAGTTCTCGCACGTGACCACCGGGCGTTACCTGCCGACGCCTGGCAAGGCGCCGGCGTGGCCCTTCGCCGATATCGGCAGCTGGATGATCGATGCCAATGCCAGCGCGGGCGATTGGCTGGAAGAACTCAAGGACTGGCGCCGCGAGCACCTGGTCCGGATCGGCTACACCGATGTGAACTACCGTCGTCCGGAGCTGCAGTGGGCGCAGCGCAACTTCGTGCATGCGCAGATGATGGTCGAGGACCGCTACTTCTTCGATGCGGCCACCGGGCAGTACACCGTCGATCGGTATCTGGACGATCTGACCGCACGGTTCGGCGGGCTGGATTCGGTGCTGATCTGGTACATCTACCCCAACATCGGCATCGATGACCGCAACCAGTTCGATCTGGCGCACGACATGCCCGGCGGCCTGGCGGGACTGAAGACAGCGGTGCAGGCCTTCCAGAAGCGCGGCGTCAAAGTGTTCCTGCCGGCCAAGCCGTGGGACCACGGCACCCGCGACCCGGGCGTGACGCACTGGGATGGGCTGGCCGAGATCGTCAAGGCGGTCGGTGCCGATGGCATCAACGGCGATACCTTCAACGGTGTGCCGCGGGCGTTCTTCGATGCCTGCGATGCACGCGGCAATCCAGTGGTGGTGCAGCCAGAATCCACCATCAGTTCCGAAGAGCAGTTGATCTGGAACGTGCAGAGCTGGGGCAAGAAGGCGCCCGATGGCCCGGTGCCGCCCGTCTCCAAGTGGAAGTGGCTGGAGCCACGCCACATGGTGAACTACGAGAACCGTTGGGGCCGCAACCGCAATCACGACCTGCAGTACTGCTTCTTCAACGGCATCGGCTACAACGCCTGGGAGAACATCTGGGGCGTCTGGAACCAGTTCACCCCGCGCGACGGTGAAGCGCTGCGCCGGATCGCCACGCTATACCGGCAGTTCCCGCAGCTGGTGGTCTCGATGGACTGGGAGCCGTACCAGGTCTGCCTGCAGGGCGGCATCTTCGCCAGCCGGTTCCCGGGCGAAGGGGTGACGCTGCACACGTTGATCAACCGCAACGAATACGCCGTGGACGGTGAGCAGATCGCGCTGGCGCATGCACAAGGCGCGCGTTACTACGATGCGTGGCATGGCCGCGCGTTGACGCCGCGGGTCATCGACGGCGCGGCGTACATCGCGCTGCCGATGGAAGCGCGCGGCTTCGGTGCGATCCTGAGTGTGGCTGCAGGTACCGCGGTCGAGGGTCTGGACGATTTCCTGGCGGCGACCGCCGAGCGCGCGCAGCAGCCCCTCAACAGCTACTCCGCCGCGTGGAAGGCCGCTCCGCAGGCGCTGCTGACGATCGCCAGCACGCCCCCCCAGGCCGAGGCGCCGAGTGGGATGGTCACGATCCCCGCCGGCGAGTTCCTGTTCCAGGTGGGCGGTATCGAGATCGAAGGCTTCACCTGGGCCGGCCTGGATGTGCAGTACCCGTGGGAAGACTGCGCGCGCCGCCATCATCGCCGGCGCATGGCGCTGCCTGCGTTCCACGTCGATCGCCACCCGGTCACCAACGCCGCGTTCAAGCGCTTCCTCGATGCCAGCGGCTACCGGCCGGCCGATGACCACAACTTCCTGGCGGACTGGAAGGACGGCGCGCCGCGCGCGGGCTGGGACAACAAGCCGGTCACCTGGGTCTCCATCGAGGACGCACGTGCGTACGCGGCGTGGGCCGGCAAGCGGCTGCCGCATGCGTGGGAATGGCAGTACGCTGCGCAGGGCACCGACGAGCGCCTGTACCCGTGGGGCAACGCCTGGGATGCCGCATGCGTGCCGCGGGTCAATCGTGGCCGTCGGCTCACCCCGCCTGCGGATGTCGATGCACATCCGCAGGGGGCCAGCCCGTTCGGGGTGGAGGACCTGGTCGGCAATGTGTGGCAATGGACCGATGAATTCAGCGATGCGCACACCCGTGCGGCCGTGTTGCGTGGTGGCAGCAGCTATCAGCCGCAGACCTCGCACTGGTACTTCCCGCAGGCCTACCGCCTGGATCAGCACGGCAAGTACCTGCTGATGGGGCCGTCCAAGGATCGCGCCGGCACGGTCGGCTTCCGTTGCGTGGTGGATGCGGCATGAACCGTCTGCATCCCGCTGCCCGCGGCATGACGCTGGTCCCGCCGCAACAGGTCACCTTGCAGGGTGTGCTGGGCGATGCCCTGGCAGCCAACCGCAGCGGTCGCCTGAGCACGTTCGTCGTGGATGAGCACAGCGCGCCGATCAGCATCTTCAGCCAGGCGCACAAGCACCAGAACCAAGAAGGCGACTGGTATGGCGAGCACGCCGGCAAGTGGCTCTCGGCCACGGCGCGCGCGGTGGCGCAGGGCGGGCAGCCGCAGCTCGAGACCTCGTTGCGCCGCGTCGCCGACTGGTTGATCAGCCAGCAGGACGATGACGGCTACCTGGGCAACTATGCGCCTGAGCGCCGCTTCACCGTGCCGCAGCCGCCCAAGCCGGAGAGCTGGAACGGCGAGCCGGCGCTGCGCACCTGGGACATCTGGACGCACAGCTATCTGATCCTTGGGTTCCTGGAAACGTGGCGCGCGCTCGGCAACGCGGCCTACCTGCAGGCCGCGTGCCGGATCGCCGACCTGTGCTGGCAGGCACTGCAATCGGGCATCGACATCACCACGCTGGGCAACCACCACGGCATGTCCGCCACGGTACTGCTGGATCCAGCCGCCGATCTCTATCTGGTCACCGGCGAGCCGCGCTATCTGGCGCTGGCCGAGTGCATCCTGGCGCAGGCCAACGCCAACCCGCGGCTGGCGCTGCTGGACAAGGCGCTGGCCGGTGAGGATGCGGCCTTCATCGCAACCGGCAAGGCCTATCAGCTCAGCTGGAACCTGGTCGGGCTGGCCAAGTTGTACAAGGCCACCGGGCATGACGACCATCGCCGGGCGCTGGATCAGCTCTGGCACAACATCCGCGAGCAGCACCTCACGCTGGGCGGCGGGCCGTGGGGTGGGGTAGCGCACCGGTCGCGCGAGGTATTCAACGCGCCGCGCACCTTCTTCCCGCAGGCCTATGTGGAAACCTGTTCGGTACTGGCGTGGATGCAGCTCAACCGTGAGCTGCTGGCCATCACCGGCCACGCACGCTACGCCGACGAACTGGAGCGCACCGCCTACAACGACCTGCTGGCGGCGATGGCCGTCAATGGCGAGGACTGGTGCTACTACACCTATCCCAACGGCCGGCGCGTGCACACCACGTACTGGCGCTGCTGCAAATCCAGCGGCGCGATGGCCGTGGAAGAACTGCCACAGGTGGCCTATGGCATCGCAGCCGATGGTGGGCTGCGGGTCAATCTGTACGGGCCGGGCGAGGCCACGCTGCTGCACGCGCAGGCCGGTGCGGTCACCCTGCTGCAGGCGACCCGATTCCCCTTCGAGGGTACGGTGACGATCACCGTGCTGCCCGAGTGCGTCGCCGAGTTCAGCATCGGCGTGCGGCTGCCGGGCTGGGCGACAGGTGCACGGATCGAGGTCAACGGACAGCCCGAGGCGGCCGAGGCCGGCGCGGATGGGTTCGTGCACGTGCAGCGCACCTGGCAGTCCGGCGACACGCTCTGCGTGCAGCTGCCAATGCAGCCACGCCTGCACCGGGCGGCCAACATCAACGTGCAGGAATCGCGCGCGCCGGATGGCTCGCCGGTCGCGCAGGAGGTCCTGCGCTGGGAGTACGTGGGGCTGAGCTACGGGCCGCTGGTGTATGCCACCGGCCTGATCGACGGGTACAAAACCGATGAGACGGTGCGCTTGCCGGACCGGCCACCCTCGCAGTGGCTGCAGGTAGGCGACGACACGGGCGAGGGCGCGCCGATCACCGTGCAGTTGGAGTGCCGCGGCCCGCTGACGTTCGAACCCTACTACCGGTGTGGTGGGCGTGATCACGGCAGCTGGCGGTTGAGCTGGCTGTCGCTGGCGCCTTCGGGCTGACGTCTCGGCGGGGTTCGGCGGCGGTGGTGCCGCCGACGCCGCAGCGTGTTTTTTGTCCACCCAGAACATACCCACACGATCTGTTTCTTCCCGTTGGCCAGGAGGAAACTTCCCTCAAGGTATCGAGTGTATTGACCATGACCGGAAGCAACCCCAGTTCTCCATTCGCCATCGCACAGCGGGAAGGTGCCACCGGACCGTTGAGCGGCATTCGTGTGCTGGACCTGAGCGCGTACATCGCCGGTCCCTACGGCTGCACGCTGCTGGCCGACCAGGGCGCGGAGGTGATCAAGGTGGAGCCACCGGTCGGCGACAACCTGCGGCGCTATCCCTCCACGCTGGAGGCCGAGAGCCGCGCATTCCTCGGTGTGAACCGCTCCAAGCGCGGCGTGGTGCTGGACCTGAAGCAGCCTGGCCAGCGTGCGGTGCTGATGCGCCTGGTGCGCGAGGCGGACGTGCTGGTGCACAACTTCCGGCCGAGCGTGCCGGTACGCCTGGGCATCGATTTCGAGAGTCTGCACAAGCTCAACCCGCGCCTGGTGTATTGCTCGGTCACCGGCTACGGCGAGCAGGGGCCGCTGAAGGAGAAGGCAGGGTACGACCAGGTGCTGCAGACCATGACCGGCATGTGCACGATGCAGGGCAAGACGGGCGGCGCCCCGGAGATCCTGTACGGCTCGGTGGTCGATTACTACGCTGCCGCGCTGGTGGCGGCCGGTGTGTCATCGGCGCTTTACGAGCGCGAACGCAGCGGCGAGGGCCAGTTCGTGGGCGTGTCGCTGCTGCGCAGTGCGCTGACGATGCAGTCGGCGCGGATGGTCTGGGCCGAGGGCGAGCCGGCGGCGGTGGGCCGCGATATGCGCTCGGGCGGTGTCACCGGCATCCATCCCACCGCGGACGGATACCTGTACATCTCGGCCAATACCCCGCGCTTCTGGCAGGCATTGTGCGAGCGGATCGGGCGACCAGAATTGGCGGCCGATGCGCGGTACGACACCGTGCGCAAGCGCGCCGCGCAGGCCGAGGTGCTGCTGCCGCAGTTGCACGCCGCACTGGCCACGCGCAGCGCGCTGGCGTGGGAAGCGTTGTTCGGCGAAGAAGTGCCGTGCGCAGCGGCACGCCAGGTCGAGGACATGTTCGAGCATCCACAGGTGCAGGCAGAGCAGATGATCACGTCGCTGCCGCACCCGCTGCTGGGCAGCTACCGCGGCATCACCCGGCCGATCGTATTCGGCCGCACACCCGGCCCGGAGCCGTTCGCCGCGCCGGTGTTCGACCAGGACACGGCAGCGGTCAGCGCGCTGCTCGACGCGTGCTCTGATGATTGATGCCAAGGACTCCGCCATGTCTTCGCTGTCCAGACTCTCCCAGTTGCGTGATCTGTCCGTGGTGGTCGCCGATACCGGCGATGTCGAGGCGATCAAACGTTTGAAGCCGGTCGACTGCACGACCAACCCCACCCTGGTGAAGAAAGCGCTGGACCTGCCGGTGTATGCCGATCTCATCGAGCGCGCGCTGGCCTGGGGCCGCGAGCAGACGGGTGAGCGCGAGACCATCGTGCACGCGGTGGCCGATCGCCTGACCGTGGGCGTGGGCACCCTGCTCAGCACGCTGGTGCCGGGCCGGGTCTCGACCGAGGTCGATGCCGACCAGGCGCATGACACTGCGGCCACGGTGGCCAAGGCGCGCCAGTTCATCGCGATGTACGAGGCGGCCGGCGTGCCGCGCAGCAAGGTGCTGATCAAGATCGCGGCAACCTGGGAAGGCGTGGAAGCGGCGCGCCAGCTGCAGGCCGAAGGGATCGACTGCAACCTGACGCTGATCTTCAATCCGACCC